>NZ_JBEXCV010000039.1:0-59875 GCF_040605455.1 Embleya sp. NPDC005575
CCGCCAACCGCTCCACCGTGGCCCGCTCGAACAGGTCCGTACGAAACTCCACCGCGCCCCGCAGACCACCACCCGACAACTCCACAACCGTCAGCCGTAGGTCCGTTCCGTCGCCGTCCGCCGGCCGGTTGTGGAGCGCGGTCGGCGCGGCCTCGTGGCCCGCTGCCGGCATGGCGAACATCGGCGTGCGGGACAACTCGCAGGCGGCGTCGAACTCCTCGACGAGGCGCGCGAACGGCAGGCCGCCGTGCTCGTCGGCAGCCGCCGCGGTGCGCACGACCCGGTCGAGCAACTCGGTGAAGGTCGGATCGTCGGACAGGTCGGTGCGGATGATCAAGGTGTCCGAACTCCCGCCTGTCGCAGGGAAGTCGGCTTCGGCGGCGGGAGTGCCGACAGCGATGTCGTCCTGGCCGCTGTATCGGGACAGCAGCACCTGGAGGACCGACAGCAGCGCCGTGGACAGGCGCGCGTCGCGGCCGGCCGCGAGCTTCGCCAGTCGGCCGTGCACGTCGGCGGGGATCGCGAAGGTGATCGCGTCGCGGTCGGCCGCACCCTCTGTCGTGGGCCGGCGCCGGTCGGTCGGCAGCTCCAGCGGTTCCAGACCGGCCAGCGTCTGCTGCCAGTAATACAACTGGTGATCGGTCACCGTTCACTCCCAATATCGTCGGCGCATTCGGAGATATCCGCGATATGGAAGCTAGGGCGACCCCGTCGGCGACCGCAGTGGTCGGAAGTGCCGCACCGGCAGGTGGTCAGAAGTACCCAGTTTTCCCGGTGCGTCCTGCCGGAGACGATAAGCCCGTCACCTGTGGACAACCAGGTCACCCGGCACGGTGGAAGACCATTCACGATTTCCGGCCCCGATCGTCTCCGATCGCGGCCTCGCTCACGACGTGGAAAGGCAGGTCGGTTGTGGCACTGCGTCGGCAGTCCCCGAGCAGCGAATTATCCCGAGCCCGCAATATCGTGCTCAGTACGATCCCGTCCGATTCGCACACCTGGAATCTGCTGTTTCTCCAGTTGTTCCTGGAGGAGCACGGTTGTGTGGTCACCAATCTCGGCGCCTGCGTGCCGCTGGAGACCCTGGTGGCGGAATCGGTGCAGAGTCGGCCCGATTTGATCGTGATCAGCACCGTCAACGGACACGGCCTGCACGAGGGGCTCGAACTGGCCCGGGCGGTGCGGGCCACGGCGGAACTGCGCGGGGTTCCGCTGGTCATCGGCGGCAAGATCGACACGTCCGGATCGCATACCGCGGCGGATTTTCGCCCGCTGCTCGACGCGGGCTTCGACGCGGTGCTCGTCGGCGAGACGGCCGTACCGGATCTGCTGTCCTGGCTGGATCGTATTCCGGTCGAGGAATCGGTCGGATCGCTCGAGACGGCATACGCCGATGCGACCTTCTGAATCCGACCGAGGCGGCGCATTTCACGACTTCCTGGCCGCTGCCCGTCGTTCGCGCACTCTGGTCGTACAACCCCGGATGGGATTCGGCGACCCTGTCCGGATGCGGGAGGGCCTGATCGCCACCAAGGGGGCGGCGGCCACCACGGTCGGCACCCTGACCCTGGACAGTTTCACCCGGGTCGGCGATTTCGGCTCGGTCGAGCGGGCCCTGAGCGAGGGTCGGTGCCTCAACGGCTACCCGATCGTCAACCTCGGCGCGCACACCACGAGGGCAATGCTCGACGGCGTCTGCGGGCGGGATTTCCCGCTCCAGGTCCGGCACGGCTCACCGCTGCCGGGGCGCATCTTCGACGCGCTGATCGACGCCGGCATCGACGCCACCGAGGGCGGCCCGATCTCGTACTGCCTGCCGTACAGCCGCACACCCGTGCAGAAGTCCGTGCAGGCGTGGCGGGAGGCCTGCGTCAAGCTCGCCGCGTTGCGCGAGCTTGGTGTCGAGCCGCACCTGGAGAGCTTCGGCGGGTGCATGCTGGGCCAGTTGTGTCCACCGTCGCTGCTGATCGCGATCGCCGTGCTGGAAGGCATGTTCTTCCGGCAACACGGCCTGCACAGCATCTCGTTGAGCTACGCCCAGCAGACCAGTGCGGAACAGGACCGCGAGGCCGTGCTGGCCCTGCACGAGATCGCCGGCGAGCTGCTGTCGGACACCGCCTGGCACGTGGTGATCTACGCGTACATGGGCCTGTATCCGAGCACCGTGCCCGGCGCGCTGGGGCTGGTCGAGGACGCGGCGCGGTTGGCGGTCCGGACCGGGTCCACCCGGCTGATCGTCAAGACCGCGGCGGAGGCGGAGCGGATCCCCTCGATCGCGGAGAACGTGACCGCACTCGAAGTGGCCGCCGAGGCGGCCCGCGGCACCGACGGGAATCCGCCGGCACCGCCGTGTACGGGCATCAAGGCCGAGGCCCGCGCGCTGATCGACGCGGTCCTGGACCTGAACGCGGACCTCGGCAAGGCGCTGGTAAGGGCGTTCGCCCAAGGCTACCTGGACGTGCCGTACTGCCTGCATCCGGACAACGCCGGCCGCACCCGGAGCGTGATCTCCGATCGCGGTCACCTGGAGTGGTCCCGAACCGGCTCGCTGCCGATCGGCCACCTCACGCCCACCCATCGGGCCGCGCAGCCGACCTCGGCCGGTCTGTTGCACGCACTGAGCTACGTGAAATCCCGCTACGACGACGCCGAGCTCGTCGTGCCGGGCCGACCCGGTTGATTCGAGGGAGGTCGATTTCCGTCCGTAGAACGGCAGTTCACCAATCCCACGCGCGTTTCCCGAGTAAGGACCGGACATGGCCATGCGTATCGATCAAGCCCTCGTCGTAACCGCCGCCGACACCCTCCCCTCACCCAGGGTGCACCTGGGCAACCCGCGTACCGGCGCGACGCTGCGAATCCAGCAGACGCTCATCGCCGGTGCTCGCGAATTCCTGCGCGCCGGCGGGGCGGTGGAGATGTCGCACCCCATCATCGGACCGGTGACCGACCCCGGTTCGCGCGGCGCGAAGCAGGCGGACATCGACTACTACGGGCACCAATACAAGCTGATGACCAGCGCCATCCTGTACAAGCAGGCGTCGTTGCTGGCCTTCGACCGGATCTTCCTGGTCGCGCCCAACGTGCGGCTGGAGCCGATCGAGACGAGCTCCACGCACCGACACCTCACCGAGTTCCGGCAGATCGACGTCGAGGTCGCGGGGGCCAATCGGGATGATGCGATGGCTCTGGCCGAAGGGGTGGTCCGGCACGCGGTGACCAAGGTGCTCGTCGAGTGCGCCGCGGACCTCGCGATCCTGGACCGCGACCCGGCGGTGCTGGAGGCGTTCATTCGGGAGCCGTTCGCCCGGGTTCCGCACGGCGAGGTGGTACGGCGGTTGCGCAGTGGCGGATACCCGCAGGCGCCGGGCACCGAGATCGAGTGGGAGGCCGAGGAGCTGATCTCCCGGGACGCGTCCGCGCCGTTCTTCATCGCGGGCTACCCCAAGGGATCCCGGGGCTTCTACGACAAGGAGAGCACGGCGGAGCCGGGCACGCTGCTCAACTTCGACCTGATCGCGCCCGAATCCTGCGGCGAGTTGTGCAGCGGCAGCGAGCGGGAGTTCGAGTACGCCAAGATCATCACCCGGATGCGCGAGACGGGCGAGAACCCGTCGAAGTACGCGTGGTACCTCGACGTGGTGCGCAACGGCATCCCCGCCAGCGCCGGGTTCGGTATCGGCGTCGAACGGCTCACCCGCTGGGTCGCCGGACTGGACTCGGTGTGGCAGGCGACCGCGTTCCCGAAGCTCGCCGGGGTCGTGTCGCCATGACCTGTCTCGACGCCCCCGGATTCCCCGAGGCCGCCGTGCGACACCGCGCCCGCGAGGGCGTGGCGGCCGTCTTCCCGCCATCGGCCGCCTACGGCACCACCGTATTCGGCGCCGAGCCGACCGGCCGGGGCGGGTTGCCCGGCGACGACATCGACGCGTTGCGGCTGGCCCCGCCGGTGTTCATGCCGGGCCGGCTCGCCACGCTGATCGAGTTGGGCCGCGAGCCGCTGTATTCCGACGTTCGCCTGGACGCGGACTTCGGCGGCCTGCGCTCACCGCTGCCGGTCTACGTCTCGGCGCTCGGCTCCACCCGGGTGGCCAGTACCAGCCTGGCGATCAGTCGCCAGGCGGGTCGGATCGGCATGCCGATGATCATCGGCGAGAACGTCGCACCGATGAACGGCTTCCGCTCCACCGGCGACGAGCACCGCAAGGGCCTGCTGGAGCGGATCCACGCCTACCTGGAGGAACTGCCGGACGGGGTCGGTGGGATCTGCGTGCAGCAGAGCACCGAGGACGCCAACTCCGAGGTGTGGAACCACGTGTACAGCGATCCGGCGGTCGGCGAACTGCTCGCCACCGGCCGCCTGGTGTTCGAGCTCAAGGTCGGTCAGGGAGCCAAACCCGGACTCGGCGGACTGACCATGATCAGCGAGGACGCGGTCGCCGGGCTGGACGAGCAGTACGCGATCGAGCGGCTGAACTCCGGGGGTGCGGTGCTGCGTTGCTCGTGCCCGGGGACGTTCACCGAGGAGATCTTCCGACAGCAGATCCATCTGATGCGGAACAACTATCCGCGCGCTCGCTGCTGGGTCAAGCTCTTCCCGGGCCGCGACGTCGGCGCGGCCGCCTCGGTCGCCTGGCGAGCCGGCGCGGACGCGGTCACCGTGGACGGCGCGGAGGGCGGGACCGGCTGGGCGCCGACGTCCTTCCTCGACCACGTCGGCCTGCCGCTCGCCGAATGCCTGCGCCGGGTGCGCCCGGACGAAGGCACGTTGCTGACCAGCGGCCGGGTGTGGGACGGGCCGCGCGCGGTGAAGCTGCTGGCGCTCGGCGCCTCGGCGGTGGGATTGGGGCGGGCCGCGCTGATCGCGGTCGACGAGGACCCCGAGCGCGGACTCGAACGGCTCGCCCATGCCCTGGCGTTCGAGATGCGCCTGCTGATCAGCGCACTGGGCAAGTACGGCACGGACGAACTCGGCGGCGAGGACCTGTGGGCGCCGGCCGATCGAGCGCCGCTCGGGGGCGGGTGATGGCGATGCCATGCCCGGCCGCGCGGCCATTGGGTATCACTCATCGATCGTGGGCGGAGGCCTCATCGTGATCTATGACAACGCCTATGACGTCGTGACCGACGACATCTTCATCCGGCTCCCGGAACTGGCCCGCAACGCGGACGTGTTCCTCAAGATCGAGGGCCTGAATCCGGCCGGCTCGGTCAAGCTGAAGACGGCGCTGAGCCTGATCGAGGACGCCGAATGGCACGGCGGGCTCAAGCGCGGGGCCAGGATCATCGAGTCCTCGTCCGGGAACCTGGGCATCGCGCTCAGCTCGATCTGCGCCACGAAGGGCTATCCCTTCACGTGTGTCGTGGACCCGAACACCTCGACCACCAGCACCGATCACATGCGGGCCCTGGGCTGCGAGGTCGTGGTGGTGGACAACCTGGACGCCAACGGCGGCTACCTGCAATCGCGGATCGCCTACATCCGCGAGCGCATCGCCGCCGATCCGGGCATGGTGTGGCTCAACCAGTACGCCAACCCGGCCAACCCGCGGGCGCACTACGTGCAGACCGGGCGCAGCCTGCTCAAGGAACTCCAGCAGATCGACTACCTGTTCGTCGGGACCGGGTCCACCGGGACGTTCGTCGGGTGCGCCGAATACCTGCGCGAGTACTCGCCGGAGACCCGGATCGTCGCGGTGGACGCGCTGGGCTCGGTGATCTTCGGCACGCAGCCCGGGTCCCGGTGCATCCCGGGCCTGGGCGCGAGTCGCCGACCGGAGTTGTGCCGGCCGGAACTGGCCGACGAGGTGGTGTTCGTCGCCGAGCGGGACGCGATCCGCGAGTGCCGCCGGCTGGCCCGCACCCAGGGCCTGCTGGTCGGCGGTTCCACCGGATCGATACTCGCCGCCATCCGACAGTACGCCGGACCCTTTCCGCCGGGGAGTCGGGTCGCGGCGATCTCCCCGGACCTGGGCGAGCGCTACCTCCGGACGATCTACAACGACCTCTGGGTGAGCGAGCGGTTCCGTGATCCGGTGTAGCGCGGGAGTTCGCCCGCCGCCCGCTTCCACCGGAACCGAGGCCCGTGCCGTATGCGAAGCCCGTGTCGGAGTCGAGGCCCGAACCGCAGTCCGTGCCGTCGCCGGTGTCCGCACCGGCGGCCGCACCGGCGTCCGTACCAGCGACAAAGGTGGTCCCGCATGTCTTTCCACGTGATCGATGCAACGGTCGCGCAGGAGGTGATCGCCGCGTCGCCGGCGACGATCCTGGAACTCGTCCGCGACACCTATCTCCAGCACAGCGCGGGCGCGACGGTCAACCCCAACAGCTACTTCCTGCGCTTCCCGGAACAGCCGACCTGCCGAATCATCGCGCTGCCCGCCCACCTGGGCGGTGAGCAGCCGGTGTCCGGGCTGAAGTGGATCGCCAGCTACCCGCCCAACGTCGCCCGGAACCTGCCCCGCGCGTCCGCCGTGCTCATCCTCAACGACGCCGAGACCGGATATCCCTTCGCGTGTCTGGAGGCCTCCGGGATCAGCGCCGCCCGGACCGCGGCCTCCGCGGCGCTGGCGGTGGAGACGCTCGCGCCGAGCGACCGCCCGCGCACCGTACTGTTCGTCGGCGCCGGGGTGATCGGCCGGACCGTGTCGGACTTCCTCGCGGCCCGCGACCTGGCCGTGGCCGAGTGCCTGGTCCACGACCACGTGGACGCCTACGCGCAGACCTTCGCCGGGTATCTGCGGGCCACTCACGACTGGTCGGCGCAGGCGGTGACCGACATCGATTCCGCGCTGGCCACCGCGGACCTGGTGGTGCTCGCCACCACCGCGCCCGCCCCCTGGCTCGGCGATGCGCAGACGCTGCGCCCGGATCAGCTCATCCTCAACCTGTCGCTGCGCGACGTGCATCCCACCGTGATGATCAAGTGCCACAACGTGCTCGACGACTTGGACCACTGTCTGACCGCGCAGACGTCCCCGCATCTGACCGAAATCGAGTACGGCACTCGCGACTTCATCGACGGCACGCTGGCCGACGTGCTGCTCGGCCGAGTACGCGTGTATCCGGACCGGCCGATCGTCTTCTCGCCGTTCGGCCTGGGTGTGCTCGACCTCGCGGTGGGCCGGCACATCTACCGGGTGGCCCGGGAGCAGGGGCGGGCCACCGAGATCCCGGCCTTCCTGCCCGAACCGACCCGCTGGTGAACCGGACCCGCCGGCGAACCGGAGCGATCGGTGAACCGGAGCGTTCCGTGAAGCGGACGCACCGGTGAAACGGAGTAACCGACGAACCTGACCCACCGGTGAACGCGCCCGACGCCCCGTCGCAGCCCGAGCGGCGACCCGACCGGTACCACCCGACGCGGCGACCACCCGCCGGGTGGTGCCGGCGCGGGTCCGGGCATACGGTCGAACGAGTGGGCGAAACCACCGCCCGCCCGGGCGGCGCACCGCACCTCCCGCCGGACGGCGCCGCACCGACGCGGCCCTCGGCAGAGCGCAGCCCCGTAGGGCTCGCAGGACCCGCAGGATCCATCATGGCGACACCGTACGCGTCACACTCGCAGACCGCCGCGGCATCCCATCGAAGCGGCGGTAGTGGCGCCGCGCTCGCGGTGATCGCCTCGTGTCAGTTGATGGTGGTCCTGGACATCACCATCGTGAACATCGCCCTGCCGCACATCCAGCGCTCGTTGGCGTTCTCCACGACCAGCCTGTCCTGGGTGCTCAACGCGTACACGCTCACCTTCGGCGGCCTGTTGCTGCTCGGTGGGCGGGCCGGCGACATCCTGGGCCGGCGGCGGGTGTTCATCTTCGGCGTACTGTTGTTCGCCTTCGCCTCGTTGCTCGGCGGACTCGCGCAGAGCGCCCCGCAACTGCTGGCCGCCCGGGCGCTCCAGGGGGTCGGCGGCGCGATCGCCTCGCCCACCGCGCTCGCGCTGATCACGACCACGTTCGCCGAGGGCCCGGCCCGCAACCGGGCCTTCGGCGTGTTCGCGGCGGTCTCCGCCGGCGGTGGTGCGATCGGACTGCTGGCCGGCGGGATCCTGGTCGAGTGGTTGGACTGGCGGTGGGTGTTCTTCGTCAACGTGCCGATCGGCGTGTTCATCGCCTTGGCCACGCCGCGTTACATCCGCGAGTCCGAGCGACATCCGGGCCACTTCGACCTGCTCGGCGCGCTCACCTCCACACTCGGCGTCAGCGCGCTCGTCTACGGCTTCATCCGCGCCGCACAGGAGGGCTGGCGGGACGGCGTGACCCTGGCCGCGTTCGGGATGGCCGTGCTGCTGCTCGCGACCTTCCTCGTGGTCGAGCGCAACTCCCGGCAGCCGATCACCCCCCTGGCGATGTTCGCCGACCGCAACCGGGCGGGCACGTACGGCATGATGTTGTGCCTGGCCGCGGCGATCTTCGGGATGTTCTTCTTCCTGACCTTGTTCGTGCAGGACATCCTGGGCTTCAGCCCACTGCGGGCCGGTCTCGCGTTCCTGCCGATCAGCGCGGTGATCGCGGTGGGTGCGGGGGTCACCTCCCAACTGCTGCCGCGCTTCGGGCCCAAGCCGTTCATGGTCGGCGGCGCACTGTTGGCGGCGGCCGGACTCGCCTGGCTCACCCGTACCGACATCCACAGCACCTACCTGGGGAGCATCCTCGGGCCGACGCTGGTGTTCGGTGTGGGTATGGGCATGCAGTTCGTGTCACTGACGCTGATGGCGGTGTCCGGGGTCGCGCCCCGGGACACCGGCGCGGCGTCCGGCCTGCTCAACGCCATGCAGCAGGTGGGCGGATCGCTCGGGCTGTCCATCCTGGTCACGGTCTTCGGCACGGCCAACCGCAACGAGGCCAAGGATCAGGTGCCCGACTTCCTTGCCCAGGCGAGCCCGGCCGAGCGGGCGAACTTCGAGCGCACGGGCATGCTGCCCGCGCCGTGGAGTGACCAGGTGCTGACCACGGGCATCTCCGCCGCGTTCGTGGTGGCCGCGATCTTCGCGGTGATCGCGGCGGTGGTCGCCCTGTTCGTCATCCAGGTACGTGCCTCGGACCTGGAACGGCTGCGCGGCGGAGCGCCCGGGCCGAGCGGTTGAGCGGCGGGGCACTCCGAACGATGGCTGAGCGACGGAGCGCCCGGGCCGATCGGCGGAGCGGGTCGCCACACGCACCTGGACACGATGACTCCCACCAGGCGTACGCACCCGGCTCCGGGCCGGCCGCCGGACCGATCGAGGCCGTTGGGGTGGCCGGCCCGTCCGGCGCGATCTGGAGGAGATCGGGCGACGGGATGCCTACAGCGCCTTCCGGCCTGGTCGGCGAACGCCCCTAGCCGGCGGCCCGAGGGTGTCGCTACGAGCCGGACGATCCCCGGGTGGTTCCGCTGGTCAGCGCCCGGGTAGAGGCGTTGGTGTTCACGGGCCGCGTGGCGGATCCAGTAGTTCTCGAAGTCGCCGTTCGTGATCAGAGCGCGGAGCGGGAGGACGGCTTCGGCGCCGTCGAGTCCCCAGCGGGCGCCGGTCGTGTCGAGGCGGTCGGCGATCAGGCGGCGGCAGGCGTCGTCGACGGCGCAGGTGGCGATCGGCCGGCCGGATAGCCCCGCGGGACCCACCAAACAGGCGAGATCTATTCTTGCCCCCTGATGTCAGTGATTCTCAACAGGGGGACGCTTGCGAACAGTTCCACGCCGTTCCATAGGGCTCTTGGCGACATGCGCCGCGGTGATATCCGGTGGGGTCTTCGTCGCCACTCCGTCCGGGGCCGCGGCCCCGAACTGCTCACTTGGCTCGGGTCCTTGGCTCAGTCCCGAGGTGACTGTGGCTCCGGCGGCGACCGCGGCACCCGGCGTCCTCATCGGCTCGGTCGCATCCGCGGACGGCTCGACCGCGGTATACAACGTTTCCGGCGACGACGGCCGACTCCTGTACACCCGCAACCTCTGGTCCACGAGATCGGGCGTCGTCGCCTTTCAGTACCAGGGCCACCCGGCATTCGCCCAACGCGACGGGTACGTGTGGCAGGTCAAGACCGCCGACGATTCCGTCATCCGTGAGATCCCCGACGAGAACTACGCCGAGGGCGTCGAGCACAACCTCACGCCGTCCGCCGACGGGACGCGGGTTCTCCTCTCGACCTCCGAGGAAGTCAAAACCGACCTCAGGCCCTTCGGCGGCACGGCCAACGCCGTGGTGCAGGAAGGCGTCGTCCAGGAATACGACCTCGCCACCGGGGCGAAGCTGTTCGAGTGGAAGAGCCTGGGCGCGTCCGGTGTGCCGCTCGGGGACACCCGGATCAATCTCGCGCAGTCCGGGGATTATCTTCACCTGAATGCCGCGTCGTACGATTCTGACGGCAATGTTCTTGTTTCCGCGACCAACACCGGCGCGGTCTACAAGTTGAACAAGTCGACGGGCGCCATCGCGTGGACCCTCGGCGGCGAGCACAACCAGTTCACGGTGTCCGGTGACACGACCGGACTCGCCCGCCCGCAGGATGTCCGCCGCCAGGCGGACGGTCGGCTGAGTGTCTTCGACGACCACGCCGCGCCCGCCGGCGCCCGCGCCGTCACGTACACACTGGACGAGCAGGCAAAAACCGCTTCGCTCGCGCAGCAGTTCGTACCGACGTCGCCTCTGTCCGACGCGGGAACCGGCGGCAGCCAGCCGCTCCCGAACGGCAACCACCTTGTCACGTTCGGCGCCCAGCACCTCGTCCGCGAGTACACGCCGGACGGATCCGTCGCCTTCGAGGCCCGGTACCGGGACAACGCGGTGCCGTACCGCGTGCAGCGAGGCACCTGGACTCGGGCCAAGGGGCCCGACAGCGTGGTGCGTACCCCGTGCTGGTCGGTCACCGAGGGCGGCTCCGTCAGCACCGCGGCCTCGTTCAGCACCATGGCCTCGGCCGACGGTGTGACCGGTGTGACCGCCTGGGAGGTCTGGGCCGGCGCGACCGCGCAGGGCGCGCTGCACAAGGTGTCCAGTCACCCCGTCACCGGCTACTACTCGCCCGTCGAAGCCGCGCTCAACTGGTCGGAAGCGTGGATTCAGCTCCGCGCGGTCGGTGCCGATGGGCAGGCTCTCGTGACGGCGGCCCCGGTCGGCCGCGGGCTCATCTCCGAGAAGTACGCCGCCATCGGCGGCCCCGGCTCGTGGCTCGGCAACCCGGTCGACGCCGCGTACACCGACGCCAAGGGCCGACCGGCACGGGGCTACGAGCACGGCTTCATCGTGGACGGCGGGGTCACCCTCGGCGGCGTACGCCAGGTCGCGGCGATCTCCAAGCAGGTCATGGCGGTCTACCTGGGGTCCACGTCGACCCTCCCCGGCGGCAGCGTGGGCGTCCCCATGGGCGACACCACGCCGCTCCCCGGCGGTGGTGACTCCACCGAGTTCCTCCAGGGCTGGGTCGTCGGCGCGGAGGGCCAGGGCTGGCACGCCATCGACAAGCGCCTGTACGCGGAGTGGACGAAGAACCGCCGGCTCGGGTTCCCCACCGCCAACCAGGACTACACCTGCGGGAACTGGTACGACTACCAGTTCCTTCCCGCATGGCGGGTGCGCTTCGCGGGGGCGGAACTCCTCGGTTACTCGGGAACGGGGGACTACAACCGCGTCTACACGGTCCAGGGCTCGATCCTCGGTACTTGGCAGCGCCTGGGCGATCGATGCGGCCCCCTGGGTCTGCCGGAGTCGAACGAGACCGCCACAGCCGACGGCGTCGGTCGCTACAGCGCCTTCCAGTACGGCGTCGTGTACTGGTCTCCGAACACGGGGGCATTCCAGGTAGGCGGCAACATCCTCACGCGGTGGACCCAACTCGGCCAGGAGCACGGCTTCCTGGGCTATCCCACAACGGATGAGAGCTATGCGGTCGGCGGCCGCTTCAACCACTTCCAGGGCGGCTCGATCTACTGGAGCCAGTCCACCGGTTCGAACGAAGTGCACGGCAGCATCCGGCAGAAGTGGGCCGACTACGGCTGGGAGAGGAGCTTCCTCGGCTTCCCCGTGACGGATGAGCTCGCCACTCCCGACGGCGCCGGACGCTACAACCACTTCCAGGGCGGCTCGATCTACTGGGCGCCGTGGACCGGTACGCACGAGGTCCACGGCAAGATCCGCACCACCTGGGAGAACCAGGGCTGGGAACGCGGCCGCCTCGGATATCCCACGAGCGACGAGTTCACCCCGCGCGCGGGGCAGCGGCAGAGCAACTTCGAGGGCGGATACATCCTCTGGACTGCCTCGACCGGGCAGACCCAGGTCTTCTACACCCGCTAGTCATACTGATCACGAGCGGTGTCGACGCTCGTCTGGTCTTGATCATGACGAAGACCTCCGATGTGGTGGAGCTGTCTGGGACTGCCCCATCGGAGGTCTTCATGTCCCACCGTAAACGCCCGGCTGACCGTGTTTGGACGCCGGATCCTGGTCGAACGGGTCGCGTCGGCCGTCCGGTTGCGCACGTCGCCGCCGAGATGGGCGTCTCGCGTACGACCGCACCAGTGGGTGCGCCGCCGGCGCACCCACTGGCGAACCCGGCCTGCTCGACCGCTCCTCACGACCGCGCACGACACCGCACCGGACCGCAGCCGCGGTGGAAGCGGCGGTGTGCCGGCTCCGGGCCGAGCGCAAGCTCGGCCCGGCCCGCATCGGCCCGATCCTGGGCTTGCCCGCCTCGACCGTGCACCGGATCCTGGTCCGGCACGGCCTGCACCGCCCGGCGTGGATGGATCGGCCCACGGGCCGGGTGATCCGCCGCTACGAACACCCCGCTCCGCGACCTGGTGCACGTCGACGTCAAGAAGCTCGGCCGGATCCCCGACGGCGGCGGCCACAAGGCCCTCGGCCGGGAAGGATCCCGCCGGACGAAGACCGGCGTCGGCTTTGACTACGTGCACTCCGCCGTCGACGACCACACCCGCCTCGCCTACAGCGAGATCCACCCGGACGAGAGGGTCGCCACCTGCGCCGGGTCCCTCACCCGCGCCGCCGCGTCCACCGCACGTTCGACCGGATCACCACCGTCCTGGACCCGGCTCGCCGTGACCGACGCCGCCGACTGCTCGCGGCCGAAGCCGACCGCGTCGCCGCGGCATGGGAGTCGCCCGCGAACGCGATCGCCCTGCTGGACGACCTGGCCGAACTCGGCCTGCCCACAGGAGTCTGCGCGGCCGACCGCGCCTACACCGGCCAACGCCCCAGAAGTTCCGGACCCCAGTCCGCCGCCGGGGACGAGTCGAAGATTCGTCCGGTTTCCCGTGAGCCGAATGATTGTTTCCCACAGGGCGCGGCGTCAAGGATCGACCGCGCCCCTGTGTGCGTGACTACGAGCTCGGCTCGGGCTCGACGAGGGAGGCGATCGTGGATATCACCTCGTTGAGCGTCGTGACCGTGGTCGTGGGGAGGTCGTCGAGTTCCCCACGGTCGAGCGCGACCGCGTAGATCGTTTCCAGCGTTCCGGCCAGTGGATGCAGGTCGTCACGTACCGGTCCCGGGTCCAGGGATTGCACGGTGTACTCGATGTCGTCGACGAGCCGACGGAGGGAGGTCTTCCCCTCGCGGAACTCGGCCACGCTCTCCCGGATGTAACCCAATCGAGCCTGATGTGTTGCCACCTTGCCGTTCTCCGTTCGCATGACCGTCCGGGCGTCTCGGCCCGAATATGCTCACGATACGTCGCTGAACCAGCCGCTTCCGCAGGCTGATCGCGACATGGCCGAGCCCTGAACATGCCGTCTCCCCAGGCGTATACGGCAGTTTGGCTTTGTTCACGAGAACAAGCAGCGGATGTTCGCCACTTCGGGAGGCACCTGGCACATCGAGGGCTCGAACGGTGACGCTACACACCGTGGCGGTGCACGGTCCCGCGCGACGAATGAAAAACATGTTGGCCGGTCCACCGCGGAGTTGCGATGATGCCCCCTGTTTCTCTGGCGGAGGACATTTGTTCGTCTTCGTGTGTGCCGGGTGTGGCGCCGGGCTGACCATCCCGCTGTCCCAGGTCGCGCTGCCCGTCCACGCCCATCAGAAGTACGGGAACGGGATTCAGCTCCCGGTGCTCATGGAGTCGGGCACGTTCGCCGTGGAACGGGAGCCCTGGGGGCCGCCGTGGCGGATGTGGGAGGACATCGATCCGGACGAGGCAGCGGCCCGCGGCATCCACGCTCCGGTCCACGCCTTGTCCGCCGCCGCACCCGGCACCGTCGTCATCGCGCCCGGGGATTCCCGCGGCACCGTGCTCATCCCGGAGAAAGGCGGCGGCTACTGCTGTGGCCTCGACTGGGGTGACGGCCCCAACATGGCCTGCGAGGCGTGCGGCCTGCCCGTGGCGAACCGGATCGACGACTGCTCACTCTGGCAGGCGGTCTGGCTCGCGCCGGACGCCGTGCACCGCCTCGCCGTCGGCAACGCCGACACCGCACCGCTCTCCTGGGCCGAACTTTTGGTGGAGGGGAAAGGCACACCCCCGATCGAGCCGATCACCCGATGGGGCTCGCTGCTCGGCCTGGACCACTGGTGGTCGTGGAGCCCGCAGTGGGAGGCGGCAGCGGGACGGGCGCTGGCCCACCTGTTGGCAGCCTCGGACGGCCGACCGGTGACTGTCCCGCACGGCCTGATCGCGGAGGTGTTCCAACGTGCCCTCGACGCCTTGCTGCCCGCGGCCCGGCCGGCGCTGCGCGCCGTCCTGGCCGGACCGGGGCTGCCCGCCCCCGACACGGACGCCGAAGTAATCCTCGTGCCGACCCACCCGCAGACGGGGCAACCCTGGAGCCCGGCCCGCCCGTGCGCATCGGCATACCCGGTTCCGCTGCCGTTCGGGGTGTGGATGTGGATGGCCTTCCCCGAGCCACACCTCCACCTCCCCGCGTCGGGAACCATGCCCGACGGTGTTCTCCGCGACGACCCGCCCGCGCCGCGCCCCCATCACCCGTTCCGGGCCGACCCGGGAACCTTCCGGCACACGCTGGTCCGGTTGCCGGCCGTCCGCAGCCCGTGGCTTCGCGAGATCCTCGAAAACCTCACACACCACATGCGCGCCGGTCTCTTCTAACCGACCGACGCGGGGCGCCGGGTACTCACTCTCCGGAACCGCCGAAATCGAACAACACCAGGCAGTGGTGCCTCCCGAAGTAGGGTTCTGGCCCAAGTTTTGTGGACGGCACACACTGAGTCACGACCGTGGGTCGTCTGGGCCGTGGGGAAGTTGCCCGAAATTGGCCTGTGGTCGGGTTGGTATGGCTGACAGTTCGGTGTCGTGGATGAGATCTTGCTTCGACCTGCGGAGCTGCTGTTTCCGTCGATCGTGAACGTCGCGGTGTTGTCGATCGACGCGGACAACGAGGCCGTGCGAGTCGAGGCCCGGTGCACGACGGCCGGTGCCTCCTGTCCCGCATGCGGAACCTGGTCGAACCGTGTTCACGGTTCCTACCTGCGGTTTCCCGCCGATATGCCGTGCGGAGGGCGGCGGTTGGTGCTGCGCCTCCGCGTTCGCCGGTTCGTCTGCCGCGGCGAGTCGTGCGCTCGGAAGACGTTCGTCGAGCAGATACCGATGCTGACCCGGCGCCACGGCCAACGGACTGAGCGCCTGCGTCACACGTTGGCCGAGGTCGGACTCGCGCTCGCCGGGCGGGCCGGCTCCCGTCTGGCTCGCGTCCGGGGGGTTTCGGTGAGCCGCAGCACGATCCTGCGGTTGGTCGAGGCCCTGCCCGAGCCGGTCGTTCCCGCCCCGCGCGTGGTCGGCGTCGACGAGTACGCAACACGCAAAGGCCGGTTCTACGGCACCGTGCTGGTCGAGGTCGAGACGCGCCGGCCGATCGACATGCTTCCCGACCGGGAGGCGGCGAGCCTGGCCGCCTGGCTGACCGAACGGCCGGGGATCGAGGTCGTATGTCGAGACCGCGCCCCGTTCTTCGCCGAGGGCGCCACTGCCGGCGCACCCCAGGCCGTCCAGGTGGCCGATCGATGGCACCTGTGGAACAACCTCGGCCAGGCCACCGAACGAAGCGTCGCGGACCACCGCGGATGCCTTCGTGTCCTGGTCCCGGACGTGCCCCGCACCGGTCCGGAACCCGGGTCGGTCGAAGTCGATCCGTCGGGCTCGCCGTGGCCCACCGGCCACCGGTTCGCCGACCGGACTCGGGCCAACCACGCCAAGGTCCACGCGCTGTTGGCCGCCGGCAACAGCCGCCGCGCGGTCGAGAGACAACTGCGGATGACCAGTCGCACCGTGAAGCGCCTCGCCGACGCGGCCGTTCCGGAAGACCTCTTCCGGGGGCAGTGGCAGGGCCGTCCGTCCGTGCTCGACGCCTACAAGCCCTACCTGGACGACCGCTGGAACCAGGGATGCACCAACGCGTGGAAGCTCTGGGAGGAAATCGTGCCGCTCGGCTACCGAGGCAGCTACCAGCGAGTCCGCGCGTACTTCCGCGCGAAGCGCCTCTCGCCCGATTCGCCGGCCACAACTCCACCCTCTCCTCGCACGGTTGCCGGATGGATCCTCCGCCACCCCGACTCCCTCGACGAGGCCGAACACCTCCGGCTCAAAGCCGTTCTGGCCAACTGCCCGGAAATCAACGCCCTCACCGGCCACGTCCGATCCTTCGCGCGAATGCTCACCGAACGCCGAGGCGAACAACTCCCGGACTGGCTCGACGCAGTCCGCCAAGACGACCTTCCCGCCCTCCACACCCTCGCCGCGGGCATCGACCGTGACCGCGACGCGGTCATCGCCGGCTTGACCCTGCCCTGGAATTCCGGCGTCGTCGAAGGACACGTCAACCGCATCAAGATGCTCAAGCGCCAGATGTTCGGCCGCGCCGGATTCACCCTGCTACGCAAGCGCGTATTGCTCGCCACCTGATCAACGGCCCGGCTCCTGATGGTAGGACTTCGTCCACGGGAAGAAGCGAGGACGGAGGCGATGCACGGCATGGACGCAGTGGTGGCGATCGGTTTGATCCGCATGGCGGCCGCAGACCGAGTTCTGGCGCCTTGGCAGCGTCCCTCGGACGAACGACTTGTCCAATTGGGCCTGGACGCTCTTCTGGCCGACGTCGAGGCCCCCTCGCTTGCGCTCCTGGCCGGGCTCGGGCGCAACGAGTACCACGAAGCGCCCGAGCTGTTCGAGCGCGTGCTGGAGGAACTGGGTCTGCTGCCGCTGATGCCGGAGGATCTTGCCGAGGCGCGATGGATCGTGGCCCTGTGGTGGGCCCGACGGATCCTGGAGCGAGACCTTGATCCGCTATGCGGAGCCAAGCTCATCCGTCTCGAAGTCGCGGCCGAACTCGACTACCCCGACATCCTGCAGCCGATCGTCGATCTGGCGATGATGATCGAGCCACTCGACGATCAGGCCCAGAATCAAGGGAACGTCCGGGGCGATGTCATCGCTGCAGCACAGGCCTTTCTCAACGCAGAAACCCACCGGAGAGACAGCGCATGAGCTGTCTCGATCGTTACCGAACGTGATTGCTCCACAGAACCTGAGGCAGAACCCGAAGTAGTGAACATCTGCTGTCCGTTCTCGTGGACAAAGCCACCAAAAGCCGAAATTCCGCCCGACCTCAACGGTCGAAACGGGATCTCGTCAATTCATCTCAGGCCATCTCAAGAACGGCCCCTCTGTGGGGCGTTCACGAGTTGGGTGTGACCTGGAACGAGTGGCCGCATGCGCGTTCGATTTCCCGCGCGGCGAATGATCGTTTCCCGTCGAGTCAACGAAGGCCTGTCGTGTCGCAGCTGCTTGCCGACCGAACCCTCCGGGCTGCTTCATGCCTCACTCGCATCGCCCTCGCGGAGAGTCGATGTCGATCGGGAGTATCGCGCTCGGACTGCTTCCACGATGTCGTGCTCGTTGGCTGCTCCGGGTTGTGCGGCCACCGTCCAAGACGTGCTGTCGAATGCCTCGAGCACCACCAGGCAGTGGGAGAAGTCGTCGACGTCGAGTTCGGCGGCAACGAGTTGCTCAGCCGACCGCACCGCGACGACGAGAAGGAAGTGATTCGACTCGAGGCTCGTGGCGAATGTCTTCAGTTCGGGCCAGTGCAGGACGAAGCCCGTCGGGCTCGCGTGGACCATTTCCTCGAATGCGTCGATGCTCATACCGTTGGGCATGATTCCCGTTCCGTCGCATTCCAGGATGCTCCAGACCCAGTCGTTGTCCGGGATCGAGGGCAAGAGGTCCGCCAGGCGGACGTAGTTGCCCGGGCCTTGCATTCGAAATGTCGTCGAGTCCATCACCGAAAAACCGTTCCGCTCGTACCGACTGGCTCTTGCGCTCACTCGCCCCGGGCTCGTGACTACACCCGGTCTGCCCTGGGCGGCGCTTCGCGACTGCCGTGCGGATGCGCCGCCGTGCCGGTGCAAAGCCGGTCCGGGTCGGATCCGATTGTCGGTCGTGATGGCAGATCCCCAATGCGTAAGGCACACCTCGGTCGCGTGACCATCTTCCCGCCCCACGATCGTGCCGATGCTCCGGGTACCGCAGCGTGTCCCAGCGAACGGCGTTGACCGGCGCACGGATTCGGGAGCGCCCGCGCGATTGCGTGACCCGGGTGTTTGAGGCCCGATGCCCGGGCCTCCGCCGCGACTGGTTTGCGGGCGGGCCGACTGCATGTCCGGCGAACCGGGAAAGTGGTGGTTGTGGCTAATCCGGCCGTCGGGCAGCGGGACCCAGATCGCGGCCGTCGAGGACTTCGATGTGGGTGATGGTCGTCGTGGTGGGATCCAGGCTCAGCCAGATCACGACCTCTCCGTCACGTTCCAGCTGAGCCATGAAGGAGCAAGACGAACCCACCGGTGCAGTCAGCAGGTTGGTACACGTCGGCGAGCACGTACATGGTCCGAAATACCGCAGGTCGCCGACTACGTCGGCCAGGGCGTCATCGCCATCGGCGAGCAACAGCTCGACGATCTCGGCGGCGAGCTTCGGGAAGACGTCTACCACCCTCGGATACTGAACTGCCGTCATGGCAAAGAACCGTACAGGTGGTGCGTCTTCCCGATCCGAGGCCAAGAGGCAAGCCGAGGGGGTCGGTTGGCTTGGGGCCCGAGTTGGTGTGATCCGCAGCGAAGTATCGAACGTGCACGCGAATTCCCGTGGTAGAGGTGATCGTTCCCGCGAACGTGCTGAGGGAGTGCCAGGGGTCGACGGGCTCAGGCCGGTTCTGTGCTGCCGACAACTGTGACGGCTATCAGCGCTATCAGGTTGTCGGTCCAGCAGTCCGATTGCTTGGTGGCGACGTCGGTACCGCAGCGTGAGCAGACGAGGTTGGGGCCGTCCTGCCCGTCGAGCCCGCAGCATCCGACGCTACGCCCGGAGTCGGGGTGCAGGGCGGTACCCGGCACGTCGTCGGGATGCAGGATGAACCGGGTGGCGTCGTGGTTGATCGCATAGGTGCCCTGCGCCACCGCCGGGTCGGCGATGCGGTGGTCGAAGAGGACATCGCCGGGCGGGGCAGCCTGTGCTTCACGAAGATCGTTGGTGAGACGGTGTTCGCAGTTCGTGCAGGTGAAGACGGTCACCAGGGCATTGTGCCGGGTTCAGTCACACCCGGCTGTGGTGGGTTGTCCCTGAGCTGTGTGAGCCGAACGGCATCGACCCGGTCGCCGGAGCCGTGCTGGTGCTCCGGGGTCCGCAGCGTGCTCCGGCGAACGCCGTCGACCGCCGCAACGGATCCCGGAGCGCCCGCAGGACTGCGTGACCCGAGTGTTCGAACCCTGACTCCCGAGCCTGCACTGCGGTTGGCCCGCAGGCGGGTTCGGTGCCACGTGATCTCCGGGAGTTCACCTTCCTGATAAGGGAGTTGCCGAAGAACGAATCGCTCCGAGAATGGGCGCGAGGGGTATTGGGAACGTTCTTCGGATCGAACGGACGTCACCGCTCGCGAGATTTCTCGAACGGATATCCGATGCGGTGCCCCCATGAAATGGGTACCCCTTTTCCATTGTTTGCGGTTCGGCTGCAAGGGGCGTCTGCGTGTCTCTACGATATTGAGGGACGTCGACACGGTTCGGAGGGTCGCATGCTCGAAGAGGACCAGGTACCCGAATGGGACGCGTGGTCGGGCGAACTCCGGGAGTTCATGGACTTTCACGCCGCCCGGGTCGCCGACATGAGGACATCCCGGGATCGCCTGCTGGCGGAAGTCGCCGCCCTGGACGAGAGGTTGGTGCAGGCGGAGGCGAGCCTGCGGCATCTGAACGACATGCTCGCCGAGTTCAAGGCGGGGAGCCGGACGCCCGACCCCCCGGAGCCCGATCACCACCCCACCACCTGCGACGACGAAGAACCACGGGGTCCCGGTCCCGCTTCTCGGGGCGTGCCCGCGGAACGCAGGAATGGTCGTCCCACGGGAACGGGGCTGAAATCCGGGCAGTTGGCGCAGGCGGTGCTGCGGGTGTTGGCGACGTCAGGCAGGCCGATGCGGGCGCGTGAGATCACCGAGGCCCTGGGCCGGCCGACGCACCGCAAGAAGGTGGAGACGACCCGCGTCACGGCGAAGAGGCTGGCTACGCAGGGCAAGCTCGTGGAGGTCGAGCCCGGCCTGTTCCGTATGGCCAATCCACTTCGGGGGGGTGGCGTGAAGTGATATTCGATGCCCCTCGTCGGGATGAGGGGAGACAGGAGAGGCGCCGACGGGATTAAGGGTCCCGCCGGCGCCGGTGACGTGGTCCCATCTATGGGTTCACGCATTCCCGAGACTAGGGCAATTCGGCTCGTCTCGTGGGTCGCGTGGCCTAATTCGTCGTCCCCGGATCCGATACGGAACGGGGACGGGAAGGCCGGTCCTCATGCGCGACATGCGCTTTTGCCGTGAACGACGGATACAACGCGACCCCCAGGAACGCCTCGAGTCGGGAGACCGTGGCGACGTCGGGCCACGCGGCCCCGGCGAGGAGGTTGGCGATCGTCTGCCGGTTCACGCCCGAGCCGATCGCGGTCTGACGCAGGCTCAGGTCCCGTTGTCCCATGAGGGTACGCAGACGCCGGGCGATGGTTTGGACCACGGCCGCGGCGATGTCGGTGATGTCGGCTTCGGGCCAGGATTCGGGATCGCGGGCCAGCTCGAGAGGGCTTCGTTGCCGCGTCACACCTCCGACCATGTGGTTGCACTCCTTCGTGTGGTTGTGGCGACCGATCCCTGGTCCGGCCGGTTGACTAGCACCTTTACTTTCGCCATGACGCTCGGCGAGGAGGTCTCACGGCGAATCGCCGGCTATCGACCCCGCATGCCCGCGCACGTGTGGGTGAGGGTGGGCCCACAGGTGCGGGCGGTGGTGGCCGCCGCCCGACCGGCGACGCCCGATCAGGCCCGCCAGGCGATGCACGCCCTCGCCCGGTTGGCGTCGTGGGCCGACGCCGGCGGAATCCCGCCGGAGCCGGACCTGTGGTTGCGCACCGAGACCATCGACGCGTTCGTCCTGGCCGGTTGCGCGAGCCGAAGCCCTCGCTCGGCGGTGACCTACCGCTCGATGCTGCGGCGGTTGCGCGATGCCCTGGTCTGGGTCCGGCGGGGCGAGGCGCCACCGGTGAGGATGGCCGTCCCCACACCCCGAATCGCCCCCTACGACATCGGCGAGATGAGTGAACTCCGCTGCTGGGCACGGTTGTTGCCCGGCCAAAGGCGAGCGGACGCACTCGGGCTCCTCGCGCTGGGCGCCGGATGCGGCCTCGCTCCGGGGGAGATCGTCGCCGCCCGGGGCACCGACTTTCGGGTGACCGGCAACGGGGCGGTCGTGTTCGACCCGCCCGGGCGGGGACGACCGCTCGCCTGCCGGGCCGACTGGGAGGACGAGTTGGCCGAACTCGTGGCCGAGGCGGGTCCGTTGCCCCTCTTCCGGCCGGGGCGCACGACGGCGGCCTCGCGGAACCTGATCGGTAACTGGTGCACGCGAACCCGCACCGACCGGCGTCTGCCGCGTCTGTCCACCCGCCGACTGCGAGCGACGTGGATCGTCGATCTCCTCACCGACCGCATCGACCACGCGGTGATCGCGGAAGCCGCCGGGATGGCCTCGCCGGCCGCGTTGGCCGCCTACCACCGCTTCGTCCCCGAACTGGGCGAGACCGAGGCACTGGCTCTGTTGCGTGGGCATCGCCCGTGATGCGCCCACAACGGGACCCGGCCCGCGCGTCGCGGCTGCGACCGGGACGACGCCCGGACCCGAGCCGGATCGCGGACTCCAAGGTCGGGCAGTTCCTCACCCTGCTCAACGCCTCCGGCGTCGTCGCCGAACTCGACGCGCTGCTGGCGGGACGCCCCGGCCCGCGCGGCATCCCACCGCGCACAGCGCTGGTCGCGCTGATGCTCGCCGCGCACCACACCGGCCGGGCTGCGGTCGCGGACGCCTGGTGGATCCTGCACTTTCGACTCTCGCCCACCGCCAGGACCTGGCTCGGCCTGCCCACGCACCCACCCGCGGACGCCCACGCCCGGATCGCGAGCAGTCGCCGGCTCTACCGGGCCGTGGACCGGATCACCACCGCGCTCGACCCGGCGCGGTGCGACCGCCGCCGCAGGCTTCCCCGCCACGAGGCCGACGCGGTCGCGGCGGTGTGGGACGCGCCCGAGCACGCCGCCGCGGTCGAACGTCTTCGCGCCCTGTTCAACCGGCTCGTCCTCACCCCCGTCCGTCTCGCGCGGCGACGCGGTCACCTGCGCGGATGGCACGGAACGCTCGGCATCGACGCCACCTCGATCCCGGTGATGTCCCGGCCCGCGGGCATGCGCAGCGGGCTCGGCTCGGTCGAGGTCACAGCGGGGTGGCACTTCAGCGGAGGATCCGACGACGGGGTTTTCGGCTACAGCGCCCACCTGATCGTGGCCGCGCACCGGGGGCGCCGAACCTCGGTCCCCTACCCGCAGTTGTGTCTGGGGTTCACCCTCGACTCGCCGAGCCGGCGCGTCGGCGCGAACGCGGTGGCCCGGCTGGAGGACCTGGCCCAACTCGACCCGCCCACCGACCTGATCGCGGTCGACCGGGCCTACACCGGACAACACGACACCGAGTTCCAGATCCCCGCCCGACGCATGGGCCACCTCCTGGCCCTGGACTACAAAGTCGCCGAACGAGGACGCCAGGGCAGCCACCGCGGATCCCCGCTCGTCGACGGGGTTCTGGCCTGTCCGTGCATGCCCGAACCCCTGCAGACGGTGACCACGGGTCTCGACGACGACCAAGTCCGGGTCCGCGGCGAGGAACTCGACGCCGCAGTCGCCGCCCGCGATCCCTACTGGCTGCACCGCAAACAAGGCCCCGACGAGCGTGGTTCCATCCGCTACCAGTGCCCGGCCGCCGGCCCCTCGCCCAGCGTCAACTGCTCCCGGCGCGACCGTCTCCACCCGCCGAAAGGCACCCCGGGGCCGCGTCCCACCACCCCGATCGACCTCACCGACACCCGATCCCGACGCGCGCACCCGGCGGCCAGGCCCACGGTCCCGATCACCGACGCGGAACGGCTCGACCCGCCACCGCCCGACCACCTGCCGACGATCTGCCGGCAGACGACCATGACCGTCCACGCGGACGAGGCCCTGCCGAAGTATCGCCAGGACCTGCCCTACCTCGGGGTCTCCTGGCTGGCCGCATACAAAGCTGCCCGAAGCCATACCGAAGGGCTCAACGGGCGGCTGAAGGGACAACACTTCAACATCGGTGACGCACTCAGGCGCCCGATGCGCGGACGCGTCGGCCACCACCTGGCCGTCGCCGTGATCCTCATGATCGCCAACCTGGCCATTCTCGACACCTGGGTCGAACAGAACACCGGCGAACCCCTGCCCGACACCGACGACACGCACCGGAGCCCGGTCGAGGCGGACCACGCAACGACCCTCGATCTCGGCCGCACCACCCGGCCGCCGCCGGCCGCCCTCGAATAGCCACCCGAACGACCAACCCCACGGCACGATCCGAGCGCCACCACGACCACCCCGGGTCGTGGGGCGCTTCCGCATGCGCGCATCACCAGGACACGCACCGCGAGACCCCACCGACCACCACCCGACACCGCACACCAGCACGAATACGCCCCGAAATGCCGAAATCCCGCCCGACCTCAACGGTCGAAACGGGATTCGTCAATTCAAATCAGGCCGTCTCAAGAACGGCCCTCTGTGTCCGAGGGGGGACTTGAACCCCCAAGCCCTTTCGGGCACTAGCACCTCAAGCTAGCGCGTCTGCCAATTCCGCCACCCGGACCGGGTGGTCTCCGCTGGTGTTTCGTGCGGCGACGTGGAGAACCATATCAAAGATCCAGGTGGGGGCTTACCTGGGTTCCGGGTGAGTCAGGTCGCAGCCGGTCACCGACTTGGCTTGACTGTGGAGGGCTCGGAGGACCTGGGGGCGGGTGAGGCGGCCGGAGAGGACGTCCATCTGGCGGCCGTCCTCAAGGGCGACGAAGTTTTCCGCGAGGAGGCGGGCGCTGTCGGTCAGGCGGAAGTGGCCCTGGGCCTCGCCGAGGACGAAGACGCCGTAGTAGACCGCGATCTGGCGTTCGGTGAGGGTGTTGTCCAGGGCGGCCACTCGGGAGTCGCGCAGGCTCATCGGCCAGAACTCGAAGAGCAGGTGGGGGAGGGTGTCCTCGGGGCCGGTGGCGACGCCGGTGGAGATGACCGTGCGCAGGCGGTCGCGGGCATCGGTGAGTTGCTCCACGGCCTGTTCGCGCTGGTGGCAGAAGCGGTCGATGGCGTTGCGGTAGGTCTCCTGGAGGAGGTCCTCGACCGCTTCGTAGTAGTAAAGGACCGCGCCCGAGGTCAGGCCGGCCTCGTCGGCGATGTCGCGTAGGCGGAGGTCGGCGAGGCCTCGATTGAGGACGGCGCGTTCGGTGGCTGCGGCGATCTGGGCCCGGCGGCCCTCCTGGTCCTTGCGTCTGGCCATGGGGTGGATTCTGCCCTGTCGTGGGAGTGCGGGTTCCTTGGCGTTCCTTGAAGATTCTTTGAAGGTCCTTCAGATTATCACGGAGGGTGCTGCGCCGGTACGGGAAACGGGTCTTGACCAGGTGGATGTGAGTTATTTGAATGTGCGTTCAAAGAACTCCTGTCCTTGTGACACCCCTCGTGACGCGCCTCTCGGGCTCCGTCCCGCCGCTGTTCCACCTTTGTCCCACCCCCGCCCCGGCACCCTGGAGTACGCATGAGCACGGCCCAAGCGCCCGAAGCATCCGGAGCGGCCGAATCCCCGGGAGCACCCGCTGCGCCGGAAGCCTCGGACAAGGGTCTGCGGTCCGGATCGGTCGGCCTGCTCGGCACCGTCGCGCTCGGCCTGGCGTCGGTCGCGCCCGCCTACAGCTTCGCCGTCACCCTCGGCTTCGTGACGCTGGTCGCCGGAGACCTCGCGCCCGCCGCCCTGCTGGTCGGCTTCGTGCCGATCCTGCTCACCGCGTTCGCCTTCCGTGAGCTCAATCGATCGATGCCGGACTGCGGCACGACGTTCGTGTGGGGGACCCGTGCGTTCAGTCCGTACCTGGGCTGGCTGTCCGGCGGCTGGGTCGTGCAGGTCTGCACGGTGATCGCGATGACCGCACTCGCTCAGGTCGCCTCGGCCTACCTGCTCGACGTGATCGGACTGGACGCGTTCACCGACGACACGTGGGCGGTGGCCGGCACCGGCGTACTGATCCTGGCCCTGGTCACCGTGATCGCCTATCGCGGCATCTCGATCGCCGCGGGCATCCAGTACTTCCTGCTCGGCCTGCAACTGGCGGCGCTGCTCACCTTCGGCATCGCGGCGTTCGCGCAGCACGGCGAGGCGGCCGGCGCGTTGTCGCCGACGTTGTCCTGGCTCAATCCGCTCGGGTTCGACGGTTGGGGTGTGTTCGCGCAGGCGGTACTGCTGTGCCTGTACATCTACTGGGGCTGGGACGCGCTGATCACGGTCAACGAGGAGACCAAGGACAGCGCGAACACGCCCGGCAGGGCCGCCGTCATCTCCACCGTCGTACTGCTCGCGACCTACCTGTTCACGGCGTACGCCGCGATCTCGTACGCCGGCGTCGGCTCCGATGCGCTGGGGCTGGGCAACGAGGACAACGCGGCCGACGTGGTCGCGACGCTCGCGCCGGGCCTGGTCGGCTCCGGTCTCGCCGCCGTACTGAAGCTGTCCGTGGCGATCTCGGCCATCGCCGCGCTGCTCACCTGCGGCGTTTCCACGTCGCGCGGCACGTTGTCGATGGCGGCGCACGGGGCCGCGCCGGCGCGGTTCGGCCGGATCCACCCTCGGTACGCGACGCCCGGATTCGGCACCGCTTTCTTCGGTACGGCCGCCGCGCTCGCGCTGGTGGTGCTGTCCGCGCTGTCCGGCGACTTCCTCGGCGACGCGATCGGCTCGGTCGGTCTGCTGATCGCGTTCTATTACGCGATCACCGGCTACGCCTGTGTCTGGTACTTCCGGCGCGACCTGCGCGAGGGACCGCGCGACCTGCTCTTCAAGGGGATACTGCCGCTGATCGGGGCGACGATGATGCTCGCCGCGTTCGGGCGCAGCGCGTACGACATGTGGCAGCCGGACTATGGGCACACCTCGGTGTTCGGGGTGGGCGGGGTGTTCCTGCTCGGGATCGGCTCGATTCTGCTCGGTGTGGTGGTGATGCTCGCCTATCGGCCCAGGGCCCGGCGCTTCTTCGCGCACGGCCGGGCGGAGGTCGCCCGGGTGACGGTGACCGACGACGTGCTCGCGGGCTGAGCCCGACGCGGCGCCCCCACGCCGAGGATTCGACTCGCAGCCCGTCCCACGGTCCGCTTCACGAGGCAGTCGGCGCGCCGCCCGATCCGCGAACCGACCGCCCACTGCCGATGACCCTTCTCTTACAGCACCAGGGAATTCCATGCGCATCCTGAACATCGCCGCGATCCAGACCACGGCCGTGCCCCTCGACGTCGACGCGACGTGGACCCGCTTCGCCGAGCAGGTACGCACCGTGCGGAAGCTCTTCCCCCACGTGCAACTCGTGCTCGCGCCCGAGCTGTTGCTCGCCGCGCCCGGGTCGATGTGGGACACGCCCGCGTCCTGGATGACCGACACCGCCGAGCCGATCGACGGGCCGACCGTGCGTCGGGTCCGGGACCTGGCCCGGGAGACCGGTCTGTGGCTGGTGCCGGGCTCGTTCTTCGAACGTGCCGAGGACGAACGGATCTTCAACACCGCGATCGCGGTCTCGCCGGCCGGCGAGGTGGTCGCCACGTATCGCAAGGTCTTCACCTGGCAGCCCTACGAGGACGCCGAACCAGGCCACTGCTTCGAGGTGTTCGACATCCCGGACGTGGGCCGGATCGGGCTGGCGATCTGCTACGACGGCTCGTTCCCGGAAACGGTGCGGCAGTTGGCGTGGATGGGGGCCGAGGTGATCCTGCAACCGGTACTCACCACCACGCGCGACCGGGAGATGGAGCGGGTCTGCGCGCGGGCCAACGCGTTCAGCAACCAGGTGTACGTGGTCAACCTGAACATCGCCGACCCGGCCGGAGTGGGGGAGAGCCTGATCGTCGACCCCGAGGGGATGGTTCGGCAACAGGCGGGCGGCGGTGAGGAGGTGTTGGTGGACGCGCTCGACCTGGACGCGGTTACGCGGGTACGCCGGTTCGGCACGGCGGGCCTCAACCGGCCGTGGACGCAGATCGCGAAGGACGGCGCGAAGCTGCGACTGCCCGCGTACGGCGGCGGCGGGATGGTCGCGCCGGAGTGGGTCGAGCGGGACTGATCGGCGCGGGACGCCTGCGGCCGACCCGGTACCGGAGGGAACCCCCGGTGCCGGGTCGGCCCGTTCCCGTCCACGGCCACGGAAGCGCGGTGCACGCCTCGGCCGGAGAGGGGCGGTGCATGCCTCAGCCGCGGAAGCGCGGCTCACGCCTCCTTGATCAACCGGGCCTCCTCCTTCGCCGACAGCCCGACGGACAAGGGCGGTTCGCCCCGAGCGCGGTCCCAGGCGAGCACGTCGGCCGCGGTTGCCGACAGTGGTGTGGTCGGCATTCCGGCGGCTCGGGCTCGGGCGGCGCTGCGTTGGCGGGTGTGCCATTGCTCCTCGGGGCAGACCAGTGGGAACGGACCGGAAACCGCGTCGGGCGAGACCGGCACGATCTCCACCTCGGTGCCCGCCACCTGCGCGCAGACGCCGACCAGTTTGGCCAGTGTGGTCGGTTCGGCCGGGCCCACCGCGTGGAACGCGCCCGGTCGGTCGTCGATCAGCAGGCGGGTGACCAGGCGGGCCAGGTCGCGCGAGTCGACCACCTGGATCGGCTGTTCGGGCCGACCCGGCAGCGCCACCCGCCCGCCGCGCGCGGCCCGGCGGGACCAGTACGTGAAGGTGTCCTGCACGTCGTGCGGCCCGGCCACCTTGCCCGGCCGCACGATCGTCGCGCGGTCGCCGTACCGGGCGAGCACGTCGTCCTCGCAGGCGACCTTGCATGGTCCGTAGGTGTCGTTGTCGAGCACCTCGGTGTCGCGAACCGGTGCGCGCCGAGGGGTGTCCTCGTCCGAGTCCGGGCCGATCCCGGACTGGACGTACACCGCGTGGCTGGAGAGGAACAGGTACCGCCCGATCCGGTCGCCGAGCACCGCCATCGCCTGTCCGACGTGGCGCGGGACGTACCCGCTGACGTCGACCACCGCGTCCCACTCGCCCTCGCGCAGCGCCGTGTAGTCGCCGGTGTCGCGATCACCGATCCGTCGGCTCGCTTTCGGGAAGAGCTCGGCGCCGGTGCGGCCCCGGCCGAAGAGGGTCACGTCGGCGCCCTCGCGCAGCGCGTCCTCGACGATCGCCCGACCCACGAATGCGGTGCCTCCGAGTACAAGAATTCGCATGGTTCGCGACCGTAGCGGGTCGGACGGTCGCGACGTGGTGGTCCGAATGCTTGTCAATCACGGTTGACAGACGGTCTGTGTCAACATAGGTTGACAGTCATGACCGAAGCAACCGACCTCGCCAGTCGTGCGGGGGATCGCGATCCACGGGTGGGCCTACGGGCCGTGGCCGCGCTGCGCCGGCTGCTCGAACAGCTCGAGGCCGTGCAGGTGCGCAGTGCGCGCGTGCAGGGCTGGTCGTGGCAGGAGATTGCTGCGGAGCTCGGGGTGAGCCGGCAGGCAGTGCACAAGAAGCACGGGAGGAACTGATGTTCGAGAGGTTCACGGACAGTGCCCGAGGCGTCGTGTACGGGTCCATCGAGCAGTCGCGGCGGGCCGGGGACGCCTGCGTGGAGGAGGGACACATGCTTGCGGCGCTGCTGGACGCGGAGGGTACGCGGACCTCGGTCGCGCTGGCCACGATCGGGTTCGTGGCGAGCCGCGACGAGATCGAACGCGGGTTGGCCCGAGCCCGGCGCCGCGGCGGCATCTCGCATGCCGACGAGGCCGCGCTCGCGGACCTGGGGATCGACGTGGGCGAGATCGTCGCGCGCGTCGAACAGACACACGGCGAGGGCGCGTTGGCGCCGGCCCGGCGGACCCGGCGGCTGTGGCCGTTCGGCGGTCGGACCGGGCACGTACCGTTCACGCCGGGCGCCAAGAAGGTGCTGGAACAGTCGCTGCGCGAGTCGGTCGCGCGCGGTCAGCGGCACATCGGCGACGAGCACATCCTGCTCGCGCTGACGGCCCGGCCGGGGGTGGTCGCGGACCTGCTCGCGGAGTACGGCGTCACCCACACCGCGGTACTGAGGGCGCTGGCGCCGAGGGCCCAGGCGGGTTGACGGGGCCTCGTTCCGGCGTTCGGCCCGGGCCGCCCCGCGCTCGCGCCCGCCCGGGGACCCGGGCCACGTTGGTGGCCGGGCCGACGCCGCGCCACATTGGCCGCGCTCGCCCCGTGTGCTCGCCGGGCGGCCCGGGTCACGTCGACGGGACCGCCGCCGGCGCCGTACCGACCGGGCCGTACCGACCGCGCCGCACCGACCAGACCCCCCGCACCGGCCACGCGCGCTCACTGGGTGACCCCGTTACGTCGGGGGCCGATGTCCGCGCTGTGCCGGTCGGGTCCACATCGGCCGCGCCGCCGGGCAACCCGGGTCACGCCGGCGGCGCGGCGCGGGCCGCCGTTCGCGCCAACCGTTCGCGCTGCCCCGACCGGGCTGTACCGACCGGCCCACAGCAGACGCGACACACCAGCACGCCGCCACCGACCCGGCCACATCACACGCACCGCACCGCACCGCACCGGGCGGATCGTGGCGTAGACCTCGCCTCCGCCCGGTGCACCCGCACCCGCACCCGCGCCCGCCCTGTCCGGCTTCGTGAGCCCGGCTCTCACGCGATCGCAGCAACCACCGACCTCACTCCACCAACCCGGCCCGTCGCAGCGCGTCCGCGATCGCGCCGCCGCCCCCGGCCGGCCCCTGCGGACCGCGGGTCTGCTTCGGCGGCGTGGCGGCCCGTCGTCCCTGACCCCCGCCACCCGCAGCGCCGTTGCCGCCCTGGCGCGCACCACCCTGGCGGCCGTCTCCCGACCGCCCTTCGCCCCGCCGCCCGTCGCCCTGCGGTCGGCCCTCGCGCGGCCCGCGCTCACGTGGGCCCCGGTCGGCGCGGTCCCCGCGATCCGCACGTGGCCCGCGCTGCTCCGCCTCGTCCTCCAGGCGCAGCGTCAGCGAGATCCGCTTGCGCGGGATGTCCACGTCGAGCACCTTGACCCGGACCACATCGCCCGACTTGACCACGTCGTGCGGGTCGCTCACGAACGTCTTCGACATGGCCGAGACGTGCACGAGGCCGTCCTGGTGCACGCCGACGTCCACGAACGCGCCGAATGCGGCCACGTTGGTGACCACACCCTCCAGGAGCATCCCGGGTTGCAGGTCGGACAACTTCTCGACGCCCTCCTTGAAGGTCGCCGTCTTGAACGCCGGTCGCGGGTCGCGGCCCGGCTTCTCCAACTCGCGCAGGATGTCGGTCACCGTCGGCAGGCCGAACTTCTCGTCGGTGAACGCCTTCGGGTCCAGCGCGCGCAGCCTGGGCGCCGCGCCGATCAGGGTCCGCACGTCACCGCCCGCCGCCGCGGCGATCTTGCGCACCACCGGGTACGCCTCCGGGTGCACGGAGGACGAGTCCAGCGGGTCGTCACCGGCCGGGATCCGCAGGAAGCCCGCAGCCTGCTCGAACGCCTTCGGACCCAGCCGCGCGACGTTCTTCAGGTCGCGCCTGGTCTTGAACGGGCCGTTGGCGTCCCGGTGTTGCACGATGTTCTCGGCCAGCGTCGCGCCGATCCCGGACACCCGGGTGAGCAGCGGCGCGGACGCCGTGTTGACGTCCACGCCGACCGCGTTCACGCAGTCCTCGACCACCGCGTCCAGCGACCGGGACAACTTCAGTTCGGACAGGTCGTGCTGGTACTGGCCGACGCCGATCGACTTCGGGTCGATCTTGACCAACTCGGCCAGCGGGTCCTGGAGTCGGCGAGCGATGGAGACCGCACCGCGCAACGACACGTCCAGGTCCGGGAGTTCCTGCGAGGCGAACGCCGAGGCGCTGTACACCGACGCGCCCGCCTCGGAAACCATCACCTTGGTCAGGCCCAACTCGGGGTGCTTGGCGATCAGTTCGGCGGCCAGCTTGTCGGTCTCGCGCGAGGCGGTACCGTTGCCGATCGCGATCAGGTCCACCCGGTGTGCGGCGGCCAGCTTCGCGAGTGTGGCGATCGACTCGTCCCACCGGCGACGCGGCTCGTGCGGGTAGATCGTCTCGGTGGCGACCACCTTGCCGGTGTCGTCGGTGACCGCGACCTTGACCCCGGTACGCAGGCCCGGGTCCAGACCCATGGTGGCGCGGGTGCCGGCCGGCGCCGCGAGCAGCAGGTCGCGCAGGTTGGCCGCGAACACCCGGACCGCCTCGTCCTCGGCCTCCTGCCGCAGCCGACCGCGCAGGTCGATGCCCAGGTGCACCAGGATCCGGGTACGCCAGGCCCAGCGCACGGTGTCCGCGAGCCACTTGTCGGCCGGACGGTCGCGGTTGACGACGCCGAACGTGTGCGCGATCGAGCGCTCGTACTCGGTCGGGCCGTCGACCTCCTCGTCCGTCGAGGGCGCGAGGGTGAGGTCGAGAACGTCCTCCTTCTCGCCGCGGAACATGGCCAGGATCCGGTGCGAGGGGAGCCGGGTGAACGGCTCGGCGAAATCGAAGTAGTCGGCGAACTTGGCGCCCGCCTCCTCCTTGCCTTCGCGCACCTTGGCGACGACCCGTCCGCGCGTCCACATCTTCTCGCGCAGCGCGCCGATCAGGTCGGCGTCCTCGGCGAACCTCTCGACCAGGATCGAGCGCGCGCCGTCCAGTGCCGCCTGGGCGTCGGCGACGCCCTTGTCCGCGTCGACGAACGCCTCGGCCGCGGCGACCGGGTCGCGCGAGGGGTCGCCCAGCAGGTCGAGCGCGAGCGGTTCCAGGCCGGCCTCGCGGGCGATCTGCGCCTTGGTCCGCCGCTTCGTCTTGTACGGGAGGTAGATGTCCTCCAGTCGGGCCTTGGAGTCGGCCGCCAGGATCTGCGCCCGCAGGGGGTCGTCCAACTTGCCCTGCGCCTCGATCGCGGCGAGCACGGCCGTGCGGCGCTCCTCCAACTCCCGCAGGTAGCGCAGGCGCTCCTCCAGGTTGCGCAGCTGCGTGTCGTCCAGGGTCCCGGTGACCTCCTTGCGGTACCGGGCGATGAACGGCACGGTCGCCCCACCGTCGAGCAACTCGACCGCGGCCCTGACCTGCCCCTCCCGAACCCCGAGCTCCTCGGCGATCCGCCGATGCACATCCTGCCGCACGACCTGCTCCGAACCCTGCTGCCCCGACACCGACATCGTCACGTCCCGATCCACCTCATCACCAACCATCACCCCCGGCATTCTCCCGGGCTCGCCCACGTTTGTCGTGCAGCGGGGGCGCGCGGTGCGTCTCGAACACAGGCATTCGCCCCGACACGGTGGACGGACGTCCGGTCCGGAGCAGGCGATCAGCCGTCCCAGGGATCCCACTCGGCCGTATCGAACTCGAACCCGAACGGCGCCGGAGGGTCGCCGTCGCCGACCTCGAACATGTTGAGGTCGGTGGTCTGCACCGACCGCCAACCGAAACCCGGAACCGAGAGCTCCGCGGCGAAGAGACCGCCACGTCGGCGGCCTCCTCTCCGATCCGAGTCGAGCGATGCCGTGCGCGCACGGGTGCCGAGATCAAGGCTACCGAGGGACGAAGTGGACCGAGGCCGTATCGCCGGGCGCTACGCCGGGTGCTCGCGCAAAGCCGGGACGCGGGTGGGGCGGGGGCGTTTTTGGGCTTCGAGGAGGGGGAGGGTGCGCATCGGGACGACCTCGGACAGGACGATCACGCTCGTGGAGCGGACCACCTCGGGGATGCGGTTGATGTCGATCAGGATCTGTTGCAGATCCTGGTTCGAGGTGGCGGCGATCCGACAGTGCACGTCGCCGGTGCCGGTGGTGCCGTACGCCTCCAGCACCTGGGGGACCGCGCTCAGTGCGGCGGCCACGCCGGACAGGCCGCCCTGGGCGATCTCCAGTGTGACGAAGGCCAGAACCGGGTATCCGGCGGCGACCAGATCGACCTCCGGGCCGTAGCCGGTGATCACTCCGGCGGCCTCCATGCGCTCCAGGCGGGCCTGGACCGTGGCGCGGGAGACCCCGATCACCCGGGACAGCTCCAACATGCCCGCCCGCGGGTGCTGGCGGCCCGCTCGGATGAGACGCACGTCCAATTCGTCGAGCGTGCTGCGCGAATCCTGAAGATCGTCCCGCATATGGCCGCCTCACCTAGGCAATCTGTATAGCTCCCGGGCTTGATGTTGTCAGATGTTGCATTCGGAAGTGTACTTCCGGCATCCGTTCCTTTCCGAGGGGATCGCGCGTCATGAGCACCTTCACCACCCTTGAGGACACCGACGCCCTCGTCGGCGCCGTCGAGCACGACCCGGCGGGGGACCCGTTCCCGGTCGTCGCGATGGACCATGTTCGTTTCTTCGTCGGCAACGCCAAGCAGGCCGCGCACTACTATTCGACGGCGTTCGGGATGACCTGCGTCGCCTACCGCGGGCCCGAGACCGGGTGCCGCGACGTCGCCGAGTACGTGCTCGTGTCCGGCAAGGCACGTTTCCGCATCACCGGCGAGGTCCACGCCGGCACCGAGGTCGGCGTCGCGACCGCCGCCCACGGCGACGGCGTCTCCGACATCGCCATCGAGGTCCCCGACGTCGACAAGGCGATCGCCTTCGCGCGGGAGAACGGCGCGACCGTGCTGGTCGAGCCGCACGACGACACCGACGAGCACGGCACGGTGCGTACCGCGGTGCTGGCCACCTACGGCGAGACCCGACACACGCTGGTGGACCGGTCCGGCTACAAGGGCCCGTTCCTGCCCGGCTTCGTCGCCGCCGAGCCGCTGTTCCGCGCCAAGCCGGCCGAGCACCCCAAGCGCTACTTCCAGGCCATCGACCACTGCGTGGGCAACGTCGAGTTGGGCCGCATGGACGAGTGGGTCTCCTTCTACAACCGCGTCATGGGTTTCACCAACATGAAGGAGTTCGTCGGCGACGACATCGCCACCGAATACTCCGCGCTCATGTCCAAGGTGGTCACCAGTGGCAACCATCGGGTGAAGTTCCCGCTGAACGAGCCCGCGATCAGCCGCAAGAAGTCGCAGATCGACGAGTACCTCGAGTTCTACGGCGGCCCGGGCGTGCAGCACATCGCGCTGGCCACCGGCGACATCGTGGCCTCGGTGCGCGCGATGGCCGAGATGGGCGTCGAGTTCCTGTCCACCCCGGACAGCTACTACGACACGCTCGGGGAATGGGCCGGCGAGACCCGGGTACCCGTCGAGACGTTGCGCGAACTGAAGATCCTGGTCGACCGCGACGAGGACGGCTACCTGTTGCAAATCTTCACCAAGCCCGTCCAGGACCGGCCGACCGTGTTCTTCGAGCTGATCGAGCGGCACGGTTCGCTCGGCTTCGGCAAGGGGAACTTCAAGGCGCTGTTCGAGGCGATCGAGCGCGAGCAGGAGCGGCGCGGCAACCTCTAGGTCCCGTCCGGCAGGACAGGACCCAGGCCGTGGGCCGGCCGTCGCGCGCGGCGGCGGTCGGCGGAAGTCGGGCCGGGCACGGCGGCACGGGTAGCAGACGGAGGAGTCGGGCAGTCATGGCGTACTACCGCAGCGTGGGCGAGGTGCCGCCGAAGCGGCATACCCAGCACCGCCGCCCGGACGGCGGCCTGTACTACGAGGAGCTGATGGGTGAGGAGGGCTTCTCCTCCGACTCCTCGCTGCTCTATCACCGCGCGATCCCGTCGGCCATCGCCGACGCGAGCGTGTGGGAAGTCCCCGACCAGAGCGTCACCGCCAACCATCCGCTCAAGCCGCGCCACCTCAAGCTGCACGAGCTGTTCGCGGACAACGAGTGGAAGGCGGTCGACGCGGTCACCGGCCGCCGGCTGGTGCTGGGCAACGGCGACGTACGGATCTCCTACGTGGTCGCGGGCAGCCCCTCGCCGCTTTACCGCAACGCGCTCGGCGACGAGTGCGTGTACATCGAGTCCGGCTCCGGGACGGTGGAGACCGTGTTCGGCGCGCTCACCGTCGGCCCCGGCGACTACGTGATACTGCCGCGCGCCACCACCCACCGGTGGGTGCCCGGCACCGAGGAACCGCTGCGCGCGTACTGCATCGAGGCCAATTCGCACATCACGCCCGCCAAGCGCTACCTGTCCCGGTTCGGCCAACTGCTCGAGCACGCGCCGTTCTGCGAGCGCGACCTGTGCGGGCCGGTCCAGCCGCTGCTCGCCGAGGGCACCGACGTCGAGGTACTGGTCAAGCACCGCGGCCTGGGCGGCGAGATCGCCGGCACCCGCTACGTGTTCCCCACCCACCCGTTCGACGTGGTCGGCTGGGACGGGTGCCTGTACCCGTACGTGTTCAACATCTCCGACTTCGAGCCGATCACCGGCCGGATCCACCAGCCGCCGCCCGCGCACCAGGTGTTCGAGGGGCAAGGCTTCGTGATCTGCAACTTCGTGCCGCGCAAGGTGGACTACCACCCGCTGTCGATCCCGGTGCCGTACTACCACTCGAACGTGGACTCGGACGAGGTCATGTTCTACTGCGGCGGCAACTACGAGGCCCGCAAGGGGTCCGGGATCGGCCAGGGCTCGATCTCGCTGCACCCGGGCGGGCACGCGCACGGGCCGCAGCCCGGTGCCTACGAGCGCAGCATCGGCATCGAGTTCTTCGACGAGCTCGCGGTCATGGTGGACACCTTCCGCCCGCTCGGCGTCGGCGAGGGTGGCCTCGCGAGCGAGGATCAGGGTTACGCGTGGACCTGGGCCGGGAAGGCGCCTCGACCATGAGCGCACCCACCGACGCCCCCGAGACCCTGTACCAGGCACTGTTCACCGGACTGTGGGACGACGCGGCGTTGTTCCCGCCCGGCAACGCCCCGATGACCGAAGCGGTGCCCGCGCACCGGCTGTACCGCACCGAATGGTTCGCACCGTTCGTGCGCAACTTCCTGGTCGGCACGGCACACGTGCCCGACCTGCTCGCCCTCGCCGATCCCGACGCGCCACTGCGGATCGTGCTCGTGGCCCCCGGCGGCCCCGCCACCGTGGGGCCCGCCGTACGCACCATCCTGAACACCCCCGGGTTGTTCCTGGAGGGCATCGAGGTCGCCGGCGACGGCGAGATCGGCAAGGCGGTCGCGGCGCTGCACGAACACCTGCCGGAGATGACGGCGGGCTACGTCGAGGTCCTCAAAGGCGCGGGCCTCGACGCTGACCTGGACAATCTCGCCGGCACGTACGGGCGGCCCAAGTTCCGCACCGGCGGTACCGCCGCGCACGCGTTCCCGGACGAGGCCGAGCTGGCCGCGTTCGTGTACGCGTGCCGGATCCGCGAACTGCCGTTCAAGGTCACGGCCGGGCTGCACAACGCCGTGCGGCACACCGACCCGACCACGGGTTTCGAGCACCACGGTTACCTCAACCTGTTGCTCGCCACCCACCACGCCGTCGCCGGCGCCGAACCCGACGCGCTCGCGGACGTACTCGCGCTCCGCGACAGCGCGGAACTCACCCGGATGGCGCACGATCTGACCCTGACCGAGCGCACCCGCCTGCGCGGCTACCTGACCTCGTACGGCACCTGTAGCGTCGCCGAGCCGCTCCAGGACGCGCTCACCCTGGGTCTGCTCGGCGAACCCCCGCGTCACCGCGACTGATCCGATCGAGGAGCCTCACGCCATGCCCACCACCTGGGTCCCGCTGCCGACCGACACGGTGTACGGCATCGACAACCTGCCCTACGGCGTGTTCACCACCGACCGCGAGCCGGATCGGCCGCGCGTGGGGGTGGCGATCGGCGACTTCGTGCTGGACGCCGGCGCGGCGGCGCACGCGGTCGGCGCGCCGGCCGACGTGCTGGACGCGCCGAGCCTGACCGCACTGATGGCGGCCGGCCGGGCGACCTGGAGCGCGGTGCGGGCCTCGCTCACCACCTGGCTGACCGACCCGGACCTGCGGGCGAGCGTCGAACCGCACCTGATCTCGCGTCAGGAGGCGGTGCTCCGACTGCCGTTCGAGGTCGCCGACTACGTCGACTTCTACGCCTCCGAGCACCACGCGAGCAACCTCGGCAAGATCTTCCGACCCGGCTCCGAGCCACTGACGCCGAACTGGAAGCACCTGCCCATCGGTTACCACGGCCGCGCCGGCACCGTGGTCGTCTCGCACACGCCGATCGTGCGACCCAGCGGGCAGCGCAAGGCGCCCACCGACGCGGCGCCCTCGTTCGGGCCCACCCGCCGGCTGGACATCGAGGCCGAGGTCGGCTTCGTGGTCGGCGTCGGCTCCGAACTCGGCACTCCCGTGGGCCTGGGCGACTTCGCCGAGCACGTGTTCGGCGTGTGTCTGCTCAACGACTGGTCCGCCCGGGACATCCAGGCCTGGGAGTACGTCCCGCTCGGCCCGTTCCTGGGCAAGTCCTTCGCCACGTCGGTGTCGCCGTGGATCGTCCCCCTCGAGGCACTCGGCGTCGCGCGCGTGGCACCCCCCGCGCGCGACGTCGAGCCACTGCCCTACCTGGACGACCGTGCCGGCGAACCGTGGGGCCTGGACCTGGCCCTGGAGGTCCGGCTCAACGGACACCTGATCTCCCGGCCGCCGTTCGCGGCGATGTACTGGACCGCCGCACAGCAGCTCGCACATATGACCGTCAACGGCGCGGCGCTGCGCCCGGGCGACCTGTTCGCCTCCGGCACGGTCAGCGGCCCCGATCTCGATCAGCGCGGCGCGCTGATCGAGATCACCTGGAACGGCGAGAACCCCCTCAAACTCCCGGACGGGTCCACCCGGACCTATCTGGAGGACGGCGACGAGGTCACGATCACCGCTACCGCCCCCGGTCCGAACGGCACTCGTATCGGATTCGGCGAGGTAAGCGGGCGAATCCTGGCGGCGCGCTGACTCGATGCCGGCTCCCGCAACTTGCGGGAGCCGGCATTTCGCCGTGGTGCGACCGCGCTGCGGCACATGGCCGCGCGGGGTGTCCGTGTCGCCGTTTCCGGGCCATCGCGCCGGGGCCCACGCCCGGCCCTCGTGTCGCGCCGTGTCGGCCGCGCACGGATCCGTGCGTGCGGCGATCTCGGCCCGAATCGCCGAATCGCCGAATCGCCGGATCGGTGGTCGACCGGGCCCGGTAGGCGTGCATGGCCGAAAAGTGACGCACCGCGTCCGTCCCGATCGCGGCGGCACACTCGCTGCGCAGCGCCCAGATGCCGGGTGCGGCCCGGCCGACCGTCCATCCGGGATCACTCCGGGACGGCCACCGGCGGCGTTCGGGCGGCCTCCGGGCGACTCCGAGCCGTCTTGGGCGGTCGTGTGCCCGACGTACTTGCGGCGGCCCGTGCGGGCGAGGCCAAGGCGGCCTCGTGCGGCTGCGCCGTGCCCCCGGCCGGCCCGGCCACGGTTCGCCGCCGATACCGTCGACGAGCGTCCGCAGCGGATGTGGCCCTCGCGGTCCACGTCTCGGGCGCGTGCATACGCTGCCCCTTGGTAGGTCGGGTGACCCGCCGGGGACGGCGGGAGCCGCCGTTGCCCGCCCGGGACGGCCGGAGCGGCCATCCCTCGCCCAGGAGGGCCGGAGCCGCCGTTCCCGGCCCGGATTCCGCCGGGGACTCGTCCAGCACCGCGAGGCACCGAGCGGTGGAATCCGGCCGGCCGTTCAACCGATCGAGGATGTCGTGGACCTCGCCGAGCACATCCTCGGCGGTGATCCACGGATCCGGTTCGTCGAGGCGCCACGACGCGGTCTCGTGCACCGGCCGCTCGCACCCGCCTCGATCTCGGTCGCGACCCACCCGGACTCCACCTGCTCGGTGAATTCCTCGAAAGTGACCGGGTCACCCGATACGAGTCACCCGATCGCAGGTCATCCGTTCCGGATCAACCGGTCCGGATCGCTCGGTGCTGGCCGCTTTTGTCGTAGTAGCCGGGACTGGCCACCAGCGCGGTGCGGAAGTACAGGCCCTCGCCGACCACACCGTTGTTGTTGCCGTGTCCGGGCACGAACGGTTGCCACAGTGCCACCAGCAGGTCCGGGGCCACCAGCGAGGCGCCCTCGGTCTCCACCCGCACGGGTGTCAGTTCACCGAGCAGTCGGGTGACGTCGACGGCCGGCGCGCCGAAGACATCGATGCCCAGACACAACACCGTGTCCGCGAAGTCGTCCTCGGACCGGTGCACCTCGATCGCCTCGACCAGCCCGTCCTTGTCGCTCACCACATGAATCGAGAGGTCCGCACCGAAGTGGGCGAACCCACGAGTGCGTCCCGACAGATCTCCTCCGAGTTCGCGCAGAGCCGCCTCTGCCTCGTCCATGGACATGCCGATCTTGATCGGCCCTACGCCGTAAGGCGGATCCAACTCAAGCTGCACGTGATCTCCCTCGCCTCGAACAACCGAGTATGGCGCACCGTCATCGAGGCCCCTCGCACCCGGTTGCCGGTTCGGCGTGGCAGGCCGACCCGGTACCCGTACCCGAACGGCAACGTTCCGGTCGGTGTCGGCGCCGGCTTCGGCTTTGTACCCATTCGGGTCAATCGGGCCGACCGCCGACACCGGCTCCGGGAGCGTCAGCGCGGGGTGCCGAAGACCTGGGTCCACGAGGTGCCGTAGGTGCCGCCCGTGACATACCCGACACCGATCTCGGTGAACTCCGGGGTGAGGATGTTCTTGCGATGGCCGGGAGAATCCATCCAGCCCTGCACCACCTCGGCCGGGCTCTGCTGGCCGCAGGCGATGTTCTCACCTATCCGGCTGTACACATAGCCCGCCGCGACCGCCCGGTCCCACGGCTCGCGGCCGTCCGGATCGGTGTGCGAAAAGAACGCCCGGCTGATCATGTCCGCACTGAACGCCTGTGCACACGCCGTCAGTTGTTCCTGCGGCGCAAGCGGGCGCAGGCCCTGCCGGGCCCGTTCGACGTTGGTCAGCTCGACCACCCCACGCTGGAACTCGGTGAGCCCCGACGGGGTTTGCGTCTCCTCCTCGACCTCGACGCCGAAGTCCCGAGCGATCCCGGCCAGCCCGTCCGCGTAGCCCTGACCCAGTGCGCGCACCTTCCAGTCCGCGCCCCGCCGGTAGATCTCCGCCAACAACAACACCGTCTCGGTGCGCGGCCGCGGCGGGGTGAACCGCGCCAGCAGCGTGCCGCCCGCACCGGTGAGGGTCATCGCCGGCGGTGGCAACTCGCCCAGGGTGTGCGTGGTGTCGGCGGGACTGATCACCACCGTCACGCGCGTGGCGCCCGCCCGCAGGCCGCTCGGGTCCACCGTGACGGTGTCCCCGCCCAGTTGCACCCCGGGTGCGCGGAGCTGGTTGAAGAAGACGAAGTCCCCGTCGCCGGACACCCGTCGATCCTCACCCGTGATCAACGCGGAGATGTCGAACGGACCGGGCACACGCACGCGCACGACGCCGCCCGGCAAGGATTGGTTGGCGCCCGGCGGCAGTTCGTTCATGACCTCGGATTCTAACGACCAATCAGACCTCGGTGACCCGGCCGTCCGCGACTTCGATCCGCCGGGTGATGTGCACTGCGTCCAGCATCCGCCGGTCGTGGGTGACCAGCAACAGGGTGCCCTCGTAGGACTCCAGCGCGGACTCCAACTGCTCGATCGCGGGCAGGTCCAGGTGGTTCGTCGGCTCGTCCAGGACCAGCAGGTTGACCCCCTCGGCCTGGAGCAGCGCCAGCGCCGCACGGGTGCGCTCGCCCGGGGACAACGTCGCAGCCGGGCGCAGCACGTGCGCCGCCTTGAGCCCGAACTTGGCCAGCAGCGTGCGTACATCGGCCGGAAGCAGGTCCGGGACCACCGCGCAGAACGCGTCCAGGAGCGGCAGGTCGCCCAGGAACAGCCCGCGTGCCTGGTCCACCTCGCCGACCACGACGCCCGAGCCCAGCGCGCCTTGACCGGCCGTCAACTCGGCCCGCCCGAGCAACGCCGCGAGCAGCGTGGACTTGCCCGCGCCGTTCCCGCCGGTGATCGCGACCCGATCCGCCCAGTCGATCTGAAGCGTCACCGGACCCAGCGCGAAGCCGCCGCGCTCGACCACCGCGCCGTTCAGCGTGGCCACCACCGCGCCCGCCCGCGGGGCGGCGGCGATCTCCATTCGCAGCTCCCACTCCTTGCGCGGCTCCTCGACCACCTCCAGGCGCTCGATCATCCGCTCGGTCTGCCGCGCCTTGGACGCTTGCTTCTCGCTCGCCTCGGATCGGGTCTTGCGGCTGATCTTGTCGTTGTCGGTGGACTTGCGGCGCGCGTTGCGGGTGCCCTTGTCCATCCACCCGCGCTGCATCCGGGCCCGGGCCTCCAGGTCGCCGCGCTTGTCGGCGTACTCGTCGAACTCCTCGCGCGCATGCCGACGGGCCACCTCGCGCTCGGCCAGATACGCCTCGTAGCCGCCGCCGTAGCTGCGGATCTGCTGCTGGACCAGATCCAGCTCGACCACCCGGTCCACCGTGCGGGCCAGGAACTCGCGGTCGTGGCTGATCACCACGGTGCCCGCCCGCAGCCCGGTGACGAACTTCTCCAACCGGTCCAGACCGTCCAGGTCCAGGTCGTTGGTCGGCTCGTCGAGCAGGAACACGTCGTAGCGGCTCAACAGCAGCGACATCAGACCCGCGCGCGCGGCCTGACCACCCGACAGAGCGGTCATCTCGCGATCCAGGTCCACCGCCAGGCCCAGATCGGCGGCCACCTCCTCGGCCCGCTCCTCCAGGTCCGCACCGCCCAGGTCCAGCCAGCGATCCAGCGCGACGCTGTACTCGTCGTCGGCGCCCGCGCGGCCCTCGACCAGGCCCTCGGTCGCGGTGTCGAGCGCGGCCTGCGCGGCGGCGACACCGGTACGCCGGGCCAGGAACGCCCGGACCGTCTCGCCCGGCCGCCGCTCCGGTTCCTGCGGCAGATGGCCCACCGACCCTGTCGGCGGGCTCAACCGGATCGATCCCGCCTCCGGCTCGGCAAGGCCGGCGAGCAGTCTCAACAGGGTGGACTTGCCCGCGCCGTTCACCCCGACCAGGCCCACCACATCGCCCGGGGCGATCACCAGGTCCAATCCGGAGAACAGGACACGGTCACCGTGTCCGGCGGCAAGGTCTTTGACGACGATCGTGGCGCTCATGAGGATACGAATCCTATCGGCCGCTGCGAGGATGACGACGTCCGCGTAGCACCGGCCCCTGCGGCCACCTGGGAAGGACCATGCGATGACCACCGAACCCCGGCCCGAACCGTACGAGGCGCTGCCCGAGGACTGGGAGCGCGCCGTCGCCATCGTCGCGCACCCGGACGACCTCGAATACGGCGCCGCCGCCGCGATCGCCCGCTGGACCCGGCAGGGCAAGCACATCACGTACGTCATGGTCACCAGCGGCGAAGCCGGCATCGACGGACTCGATCCGGACGAGTGCCGCCCGCTGCGCGAGGCCGAACAGATCGAGTCGGCGCGGATCGTCGGCGTCGAAACGGTCGAGTTCCTCGGCTACCCGGACGGTGTGCTCGAGTACGGCCTGCCGCTGCGCCGCGACCTGTCCCGCGTGGTCCGTCGGCACCGGCCCGAGATCGTGATCACCGGCAACTTCCGCGACACCTGGGGCGGCGTCGCGCTGAACCAGGCCGACCACATCGCGGTGGGCCGGGCGGTCGTGGACGCGGTGCGCGACGCGGGCAACCGATGGGTGTTCCGCGACCTGCTCGCCGAGGGGCACGAGCCGTGGGGCGGGGTGCGCGCGGTGTGGGCGGGCGGCTCGCCGCAGGCGCGGCACGCGGCGGACACCACCGAGGACTTCGCGCTCGGCGTCGCCTCGCTGGAGGCGCACGCGGCGTACCTGGCCGGGCTGGGCCAGGGGCAGATGGCGGACGCGGGGGAGTTCCTGGAGGGCATGGGCCGGGCGGCCGGCGCGCGCCTGGGCACTCGGTTCGCGGCCGCTTTCGAAGTCTTTCCCATGACATGACGATCAGCTGACGAACGCTCAGTACGCTTCGCGAATGAGCCGTAGGCAGCATCCTCGTGGCCGGGTCCTCGCCGTATGCGCGGCGGGGGCGCTGGCCGTCACCGGAATCGGCGCGTGCGGCAGCGACGGTGACGACGTCCCGCCCCAGTCGTCGAAGCGGTTGAACGTCGAGAAATTCCGGCAGGCGGTCCGGCCGATCGGGGCGAGCGGCCCGCAATGCCCGCTGCCGTTCGACGTCGCCGCGGCCACCGCGAAGATCCACCTCGACGGGCCCGTCGCCCCGGGCGATCCGGCCGCGGACGGCAGCGAGGGCTGGTCCGACGACGACGCGAAGGCACACGACCTGCGCTCGGACCTCTCCGCGATGCAGCGATCCAACGGCGTCGAGGTCACCTGTCGCTACAAGGTCGGCACTGTCGAGATCCACGTGGACACCTGGGCCGCGCGCCGCGGTCCCGCGATCAACCCGGCGCTGCCGGTGATCCAGCGTGATGCCGGCGTGAGCGTGGGCACGCTGAGCGACTTCGCCACCCGGATGACCAAGATCGCTCCGCAACAGGTGGTCCCGGTCGGTGAGGGCGGCGTCGCGGTCGTCCGGCTGAACGTGGACGGCCCCGGCGAGGCGGTGCTGTTCGTCTCCGCCGAGACGCTGGCGCCCGATCGAATAGCCACGCTCGCGAGCACGTTCGCCAAGCAACTCGACTGAGCCGCCGACGGTATCGCCTCGGCTCAGTCCGACCCGCCGCGCGTCGCGTTGAGCACCTCCACCGCTCCTGCCGCGTCGCCGATCGTGGCGTAGTCCACCGCGACGAAGTTCACCGGCCGCCCGCGCTGCGCCTCGCACGCGCGGGCCCGGTCGAGCACGTATTGCCGGGCGTTGACCCGACCCGCGTCCAACCGGCTGCCACCCAGGTTGGTGACGAAGTGGTTCAGCAGGAACAGCCGCTTGTCGGTGCCGCCACGGTTGGGCAGGCACGACATCTCGGCGGGGGAGGCGAACGCGAACGGCGTCTCCATGCCGTACTCGTAGAAATTGCGGTACCACGGCGCGGGACCGCCGCCCTGCTCGGCGAACACCACCAGGCGTTTGTCCTCGCGGACCATCTCGCCCAGCTTGGGCCACCTCGCCGCCGGATCCGGGGACGGCGTGTACAGCAGCCGCTCCACGCCCGCCTCGCGGAACGCCTGCTCGGTCTGCTCGCCGGTGATGTCGTTCTGCAGGATCAGCGTCACCACCTCCCCGGGATTGTCGTCCAGCCAGGCGCCGATCCTGTGCAGCGTCGGGGCCAGCGTGATCGCACCCGCGCGGCACAGCGCGTGGCACAACCACAGGCCCGGGCGCGGTGGGTTGGCCAGGTCGATCAGGCGCAGGACCTCGGCCTGCATGTCCGGCGCGAAGCCGGACACGCTCAGTCGCGGCTGGACCTGCTCCGGCAACTCCCAGGTATAGGTGTCCAGTTGCAGCCCACGGGCGCCCGCGTTGAGCTGCGCGATGATGTCCGGATCCTGGAGCGGGCCGATGAACCGGTCGGCGGTGGTGGCCATCGCGTTGTGCGTGGTCAGGTAGGCGACCTCGTCGTAGCGGCGGTCGCACAGCTCGATCGAGCCCAGACAGTGCCGCTCCTCGACCTTGCCCGCCGCGACCGGGACCACGGTGGCGCCCAGGACCACGGCCGCCAGCGCGAATCCGCCCACCGTCGCGGCGATCGCGATCCGGTGCCGCGGCGGCAGGTTCAGCGCACGGCGCGCGGCCGCCCGCCGCCAACTCCACGCGCCCGCGACCAGGGCCAGGCCCAGCACGAGCGGGACCAGCGCGGCGAACAGGCCGACGCCGGTCAGCGACGAGATCGCGGCGTGCTGGACGTCGCCCACCAGCGAGTTGACCGAGTGCGGCCAACTCGGCGCGGGCTCGGCCAACACATTCGGCAGGCGTGAGCGGATGAGCAGGACGAGCGCCCCGGAGAGCGCCCCGCCGACCACGAGCGCCCAGGCGATCGCGGGCACCCGACGCGACCAGGATCGCGGCCCGGTGAACCACAGCAGGACCACCGCGGCGATGCCGAGCACGGTGGCCAGTACCTGGACCGGGCCCAGTGCCAGTTTGGTGAAGGTGCGCGCGGTCGAGAGGCTGCTCGGGTTCAGGCCGGCGTGCTCCAGGTCGGGGAGTACGTCCCACTGTCCGTCGTCGGTACGGGCGGCCAGGTCGGAACGGGCCGAACCGGTGCTGCCACCCAGTACATACGGCCCGACCACCGCGAGCGCGCCCGCGATGTCGCCGGTGCCCAGTGCGGCGGTGACCTGGGCGCGCACCTGCGTTGCGGCGTCCGCGGGCACGATCGAAACCAGCGCGTCGGTGGTTGTGGCGATGCCGGCGGCGTCCAATGCGAAGGTCGGGAAGTCGGCCGGGCGGCGCCCGGCGGCCAGATCGTCGAGGGTGGCATCCAGGCCGGATCGAAACGCGGCGAAGTCCGCCGACGGGTGGCCCTGCACGTTGGCGATCAGATCGCCGAGGTAGAGCTCGGCGAGGTCGCCGACGTTGCTCAGCACCGGGCGCAGGTCCACGGTCAGCCGCAGCCTCGATTGCTCGCCGCGCAGATACCCGATGGTGTTGGCGATCTGGTCGTCCACGATGCCGCGCAGGGTCGCGGGCGGCAGCACGCTCTTGAGGTTGGCGGTGATCACGGACGGCGGCACCGGGATCCGGGCCAGCAGGTCCCGGGTGACCTGCTCGGCCGCCGGGTCGACCAGGACCTCGTCGTACATTCGGTTGTAGGCGCGCTCGTCGTCCAGGGCCGCCTGGTAGAAGGCCCGGTTGAGCACGGTGCTTCGCGCGGTGCCCGCTGCCGTGAGCACCACCACCGCGAGCACGACCACGACACCTGCGGCCACGCGCAGCGCGATCAGCCATCGGCCTGCCACCATCTCCCGACGGTCGCCCCGCGCCAGTGGCCTCAAACGCCGGCCGGGCCGAATTCACACCGGCCGGCAACAGGGCGTGTCCAGCGGGATCTCGGCGGGTCCACCAGGATCCGCCGGACACGCCCCGGCGGTGAGGCTGCTCAGGCCGAGGCCGACCGTACCTCGCCGGCATGCTCGTGTACCCGGACCACCGCGTCCGCGACCCGGCGCATCGTCGGCTCGTCCATCTGCGACCACAGCGGCAGCGTCAGCACCCGGGACGACACGTCGTCGGTGATCGGCAACGGCCGCGAAGGCAGGTGCGCGTACGCCTTCTGGCGGTTCACCGGCGGGTGGAAGTAGCGGCGCGAGTCGATCCCGTCCGCCTCAAGCGCCCGGGCCAGCATCGGCACGTCCAGGCCGAAGGCATCCGGGTCGACGATCAGGGTCAGGTCCTTCCAGGTGGACAGGTCGCCCTCGGCGAGCGCCGGCAGCCGCAGTCCCGGCACATCGCGAACCGCCTCCGCGAACACCCCCACCAGGTGCGAGCGGGCGGCCACCCGCTCCGGCAGGCCCCGGAGCGAGACCAGCGCCAGCGCCGCGTGCAGCTCGGACATCCGCGCGTTCAGGCCCGGGAACAGGCAGTCGTAGTCGCCCGGATTGCCGTAGCCGCGGCCCAGCCGGCAAGCCTGCGCCAGCCCCTCGTCACGGGTGGCGACCAACCCGCCCTCGCCCGCGATCACCACCTTCGTCGGGCTCAGCGAGAACACCTCCGCCGCGCCGAAGCCGCCGATCGGCGTGCCCGCGCGCCGGCTGCCCAACGCGTGCGCCGCGTCGTAGACGATCGGCACGTTCGCGTCTGCCGCGACCTTCGCCAATTCCTCCACCCGACACGGCGTCCCGTACACGTGCGTGGCCATCAACGCGGACGCGCCCGACTCGGCCAGCAGCGCCGCCGCGTCGGTCGGGTCCAGGGTCAGGCTGTCCGGGTCCACCTCGGCGAACACCGGGGTCGCCCCCGCCCAGTGCGCCGCGTGCGCGGTGGCCGAGAAGGTGAATCCCGGCATCGCCACCGCACCGCTCACCCCCAGCGCCTGCAGCGCGAGCATCAGCCCGCTCGTGCAGCTCGACACCGCCACCACGTACGGCACCTCCAACTGCGCCGCCGCGGCCTCCTCCAACTCGCGCACCGTGGACCCGTTGGTCAATTGACCACTGGTCAGGATCGCGTCCAGCCGCCGGGTCAACTCCTCCCGCTCGGGCACCTGCACGCGTGTCAGCGGCAGGCCCTCCGGGAACATCGCATCCCCACCGAGCACCGCCGGCTTGCCGGTCACCGCCATACCGCATCCCCCCTGGATTCACCGGGATACCCCGGACTGGTCGAACTCGCTTCCCCACTCATGGCATCGGCCGCGGAGGACGGCGTGTGCCGCCCCATCGTCCGCCGCCGCCTGCGCTCCGAACTCCCACCCTTGTCGGTATCGGTCCGATCCGGCTTCGACACCGCGAGCAGCACCAGCACGAACGGGAACACCTGGACCCGCTCGCGGGTGAGGATGCCGAAGTTGCGGATGTTCGCGAACGCGAGCGCGAACACCAGCGTGTAGACGATCACGAAGGCCACGTAGGGTCTTCGGATCAGCAGACCCGGGATACGTTTCAACCGGGGCAGCGCGACCACGAACAGGCCCATCAATACGACGCCTTCGAACGACGCCACCAGGGCCTGGATGTTGTGCGCCTCGAACGGGAACGGCCGGAACAGCACGGTCACCAGCGATTGCGGCAGCGCGGCCGGCGAGATGGACAGCGCCGCCGAATCATCCACCGCCTGCGCCGAACCGCCCTGCGCGGTCTGGGTTTGCGTCTTGGCGATCACCTGGTTGGCCTGCGCGGCCCCGATGCCCGGCGTCCCGAAGAAGGTGCCGACCTGCTGGAGCGCGAGCACACAGCCCACCCCGAGCACGAGAATCCCGAACCCGGCCCGCAACGGGCCCAGCGCGGAAGCCTGTTGCGGCCGGTTGCGCAGCAGGTAGCCGACACACAGCCCACACAGCAGCAGCACCGTCACATGCGGGCGCACCATCGTGGTGCCCACCGTCCCCAGGATCAGGAACACGAACGCCCCGCGCCGGCGCACCAGGAGCAGTGCCACACCGTAGGCCGCCATGCCCAGCGTGAACATCATCCAGGTGTCCTTGCCGATCCCGGACGGCCAGAACAGCAGCGACGGCAGGAAGAACAGCAGCTTGCCGTAGCGGCGCCGGTCGCCGTCCGGATAGGCCACGTTGAACGCGCGCCAGAACAGGTACAGGCCCCAGAACCCCAGCCACGAATAGACCAGGTAGCCGGCCAGCAGCGACTGCCCGACGATCGCGTACACGATCCCGGTGACGATCATGATGAAACCGGTGCCGATCACCTTGCGGCCGATGTCCACGGTGAAGTCGCCGTCCCGGAAGTGCGGCGCGATGGCCCGCCCGACCAGGTCGTAGGTGGCCGCGTCGGCTCGGCCCTCGTAGAGCACGAAGGACATCCAGTACCGGGCGAAGCACGCGAGCAGCTTGGCCACCAGTGCGCCGATCACCAGTCGGCGTACCCACGGCGGCTCGTCCCGCGAGAACCGGGACAACAGCGGGACACTGATCGTCAGCAGCAGCGGGAAGACGATCAGCGCGCCCCACGTGTCGTACGGGCGGTACTCCATTGCCCACGCGAACACCGAGACGTAGCCGCCCACCGCGGTGAGCGCGAGCAGGGAACCCCACGGCAGTCGCGACGGAGGCACCCACCGGGTGTACGGCGCAAGACGGGACGACAACGGAGCTCCTTGCGGGACGGCGTACCTGTGCGGCGTCGGGCGGGCGGCGGTGGGAGCCGGCTCGGGGCCGGACCGGCGGCTTCCCTCCGGATGGCTAGAAGACCTCCAAGTCCCCCAGGGAGAGCTGCCACGAGCGCAGGTCGTGGACGTCGATCGGATGCGGATGCACGGTCCGTGCGACCAGCAGCATGCCGGTGCGCGGCGGCGTCGCGTATCCCGCGTAGCGGGCCGCCCGCGCAGCCTCGGAGCCGCGGGCCAGATGCGTGGCGACGTGGTCGCAGCCGGACATGGCCACCCCGGAGAACAGCTTGCGTGCGGTGTCCCGATCGCCGGGGCGCACCACCATCTGGGAAAGCGTGAATTCGACCAGCGGACCGCGCAGCCGCGGGCGGCCGAACACCACGCCGGTCAACTCGCCGCTCTTGTACGAGGCCACCACCCGGTAGTCCAGGCCCGGCGCGTCGCCGTAGCGCCAGCGCAGGAAGTCGCCGGTGAGTGCGGTGCGCAGCTTGTCGTGCCCGATCGCCGCGTCGCCCGCGTCCGCCTCGGCGACCAACTCGTCGAAGCCCACCGCGGCCTTGGCATCGGAGAAGAACTGACGAGCCGTCGGGAAGCGGCAACGGGTCGCCGGATCGATCGAGTTCCAGGACTGCGAGGTGCCGGACAGATCACCGGTGGCGCGCAACTCCTTGAGCCCGCGCGCGAACGCGATCGGCCGGATCGGGTGCAGCGACACCGGTACCTTGCCGACCTCGTGCCAGCCCATCTTCAGATAGCCCGGCAGGCTGTTGCCGTTCGGGGTGTTGAACACCAGCGAGGTGTCCACCTCGATCCGCTCCAGCAGGTCGGTGGTCAACCGGCGGAACAGGCCGCGGCCCTGGACGTCCGGGTGGGTCGCGGTGTCCACCGCCCGCACCGCCCGGATCACCTCGCCGCCGAGCACGAACTCCCAGCGCAGGAAAAGCCGTACCGCGACCACCCGGCCGGCCGCCTCGGCGACCAGGCCCGGGCTGGCGCCGAACGGGTTGTCCCGATGCTTCCACCGGAAGAACTCCGAGGTGCGCTCACCGGTCGGACCGCCCGACAACGCGTCGCCGAGCAGCGCCAACACCCGGGGCTCGTCGTGCTTGCCCAACTCGCGCACGGTGAACGGCGAACCGCCTGCCTGTTGCCCACTCACCGCGATCCCTCCAGCACTCTCGCGTACACGTCCTCGATCCGCCGCTGCGCGCCCGCGACATCGAACGCGTCGGAGCGTTCGGCCGCGGCTTCGCCGCACGCTCGCCGGCGCGCCGGATCGCCGGCGAACGCCGTCAACGCGGCGGCGAACGCCGCCGGATCACCGGCCGGCACCACCGTGCCCTCGACCCCGTCGGTGACGATCTCCGGCATACCGCCCACGGCGGTCACCACCGACGGCAGACCGACCGTCATCGCCTCCATCAGCGAGACCGGCAGCCCCTCCTGACGCGAACTCAGCGCGAACACGTCGAACGCCGACAACAGCGTCGGCACGTCGCCGCGCGAACCGGTGAAGACCACCGAGCCCTTGAGATCGGGACGGCTCGCCCGCTCGCGCAGCGTCGCCTCCAGCGGCCCGGAGCCGATCAGCACCAGGACCGCGTCCGGATGCCGGGCCCGCAGCAACGCATGCGCGTCGAGCAGGCCCAACTGGTCTTTCTTCGGCGTGAAGTTGGCCACCGTGCCGACCGTGAACGCGTCCTGGTCCAGGTCCAGCGCCTGCCGGGCCCGCTCCCGCGCGCCCGGGCCGGCGAACGCGTCGCCCAGGTCCGGGCCGTGGTGGATCACCGTCGGCGCGGTCCCGCGCCGCAGCCGGGCCGGCTCGATGCTCTCGGCCACCGCGCCGGAGACCGCGATCACCCCGCTGTTGCGCCGGTAGGTCCAGGCGTTGGCGATCCGGGTGGGTCGCCGATAGCGCTGCCACAGGTTGTGCTCGGTATGCACGATCGGCACGCCGCGCGAGAGCACCCGCGCGGCGACCGCCGGGACCGGCATGTGCGTGTGGATCAGGCCGTACCCGCGCGCCCGCAACAGCGCGCGCAGCCGCAGCGGCCAGGCCCGGCCGCCGCCCAGGCAATGCACCGTGATGCCCAGTGCGCGTAGGTTCGGCACCAGCGCGTCCTTCCACGGCAACACGTAGGCGACCTCGACCTCGTAGCGTTCGCCGTCCAGGTGCCGCGCGCAGTTGACCAGTAGCTGCTCGGCGCCACCGCGTCCCAGACCCTTGGCGAGCCACAGGACGCGAACGCGGTCACCCATCAGCGATCCTCCGAGCCGAGTTCGACGGTTGACCACGTGTCGAAGTGCGGCCCCAGGTGTGCGCCGTCACCGGCGCCGTTGCGCAGCGCCCGCTCCGACGCGGACTGCACCCGGAAGCCGGGGTCGGCCGAGTCCTCGGTCTCAGCGACCGCATCGGCGCGATGCGCACCCCGACCGCTCGCGGGCGATTCGTGCTCGCCCTCGGTGAGTTCGCCGCGCTTGGCCCAGCTCGGCGCGGGACGCTCGGCGTCCTCGTCCTCGACCGGGCTCGGCTCGGCCGAGCGGCCGCGCAGCACCAGGCCCGCGGTCGAGCCGATCCGGCCCACCGTGCCCGTGCGAGGTCCGCGCTTACCGCCGCCCATCGACCGCTGCGGGTCCACCCCCAGCAGCACGACCCCGGCGATCGGCACCCCGGTACGGGTCAACAGCTCGCCCACCCGGGACGCCTGATCGGCCGTCAGGTTGCCGCTGCGGGCCACCACCAGCATCGCGTCGGCGTGCTGCACCAGGTCGTTGGTGTCGTTCGCGTACAGCAGCGGCGCACTGTCCACCAGCACCACGTCCGCGTGGTGCCGGGCGCGTTGCACCACCTCGCCCGCGCGCAGCAACAGCGCGGCCGGATAGGCGGCCGGTGCGCCCGCGGTGATCACCCGCACATTGGGGATGTTCGTGCCGCGCACCACGTCCTGGAGGTTGATCTCCTGCTCGGCGAGCAGTACCTCGGACATGCCCTTGCCGGGCTTGGCGCCCAGATACAGCTGGGTGGCCGGATTGCGGAAGTCGCAGTCCAGGACCAGCACCGAGCGGCCCGCCTCGGCCAGCGCCGCGGCCAGGTTGGCCACCGTGCTGGTGCGTCCGTCGCCCGGTCGCGGCGACACCACCAGGATCACCGGCGCCGGGTCGCTGATGCGCCGGACCGGCATCGCGGTGGCCCGGGTCTGCCGCGGATCGGTGCCGCTGAGCCGATAGGCCAGCCCGGGCGGCCCGGACAGCAGCAGCGCCGACCGCAGCGTGCGATACGCCTCCGCGACCGGACTGTCCGGGCGACCGGCGACCAGCACCGCATGCCCCGCGCGCTGACGCCGAGTCGCCCTCGGCACCTCGGCGATCACCGGGAGGCCGAACGCGTCCTCCAACTGGATCCGCCCGCGCAGCCGCACGTCCATCCGATCCACCATCAGCGCCGCGATCAACCCGAGTGCCAGCCCGAGCGCCGCCGCGAGGCCGATCCGCAGCGGACGCGAAGTCGGCGCCAGGATGCTCGTGGTCGAGTCGGGCGTGCTCTTGAGGCCGTCCATCACCTCGACCTTGGGGTCGTTCAGCGGGTTGATCAGCTCCTGCTGTTGGCCCACCAGCGTGGTGTACTGCCCGCGCTTGGCGTCGAACTCCGCCTGGAGCGTGGCCTTCTTACCCACCGGTGCGTTGGTGGTGCTCTTCTCCAGACCGTCGATGTCGGTCTTGAGCTTGTCCAACTGGGCGGTCATGCTGTCCGCCTGACCCTGCCGGGTCTTGCGCTGCGAGTCGGCGAACGCGGCCACGGTCTCCTGCGCCCAGGCGGTGGCCAGATCCTCGGCCGCCTTGCGACTGGGCGCCTTGGCCGCGATCTGCACCAGGCCCAGGTCCGGGTTCAACTGCGAGGTGACCTTGGACGCCAGGACGGCCGGGTCCGGGTTGTTCAGTCGTTTCGCCACCCGGCGGGCCACCTCACCGCCGTCCGTCATCAGTTGTACGGGCGCCAGATTGAACTCCTTCGCCGAGTTCGGCGCCGGCACCACGTTGACCGAGCTGGTCCACTGATTGCCCGTGCCCTTGGGGTCCGACGGCGTCAGGATCAACCCCGCGAGCAGTCCGATCGCGAGACACGCGAGTACCAGCGGCCAACGGCGCTGGAGAACGGAGAAGTAGCTAGAGGTTTCCACCGGTCCCCCTCCGGTTCGAGTTGCCGCCCTGCGCACAGACCGCGGGGCAGGCCAAACGTAGAGCACTCGCGGTGCCGATCGGTCCCGGGACTGTGCCGGAAGTGTGGAGGTTCCGTCGAGATCCAACCGGATGTGTTCGCGTGGCCGTCACCGCACCGGACCTGACGACACGTCACGGCCGGCTCGTGGGTCGATGGCCCGGGCATAGAACGCGACCATCCGGTCGCAAACGCTGTCGATCGTGTACTCCTCGCCGAAACGTCGATACGCCGCTTCCGTGCGCATCGCGGTCTTCTCCCGCTCCGTCAGGGCCGCAACCAGCGCAGTCGCCAGCGCCTCGGGCGAGTCCGGCGGCACCAGCGCCGCACAGTCGCCCGCCCCGGTGATCTCGCGCACCGGGGGCAGGTCGCTGGTGACGATCGGCGTCCCCACCCCCATCGCCTCGATCAGCACGCTGCCCAGCCCCTCCCAGCGCGAGGGCAGCACGAACACATCGGCCGCGCCCATCAGATCGGGCACGTCGTCACGGTGTCCCAAGAACCGTACGGGCTCGGCCCCGCCGGCGGAATCCCCGATTCCGCCGGTCTCGGCGGCCAGTCGGCGCAGCGACTCGGTCCGGCTCCCGTCCGGTCCGGCCAACAGCAGGACCGCGTCCGGGACCTCGCGGCGAACCCGGGCGAACGCGGTGATCAGCACGTCCAGGCCCTTCTGGTACTCCTGTCGGGCGGCTGTGACCAGGACCGGGACGTCCGTGCCGATGCCCAGCGCGGCCCGGGTGAGCTCGCGGCGATCCCGGGCGGCGGCGAGCAGTTCGCGATCGCGCCCGCGCGGCACCACCTCGATCCGCGAGCGGCGCACCCCGAGCCGGCGGGACATCACGCAGGCCACGTGCTCGGTCAGCGCGTGGAAGCGGCGCACACCGCGCGCGCTGGCCGCGTCCAAGCCCTGGGCGGCACGCAGCTTCCACGGCCGAATCCCGGGCTGGGTGCGCATCTCCGCGCCGTAGGAGGTGTTCACCAGGCTGGACACGACCGGAACACCGGTCGCCACGGCGGCGATTCGCCCTGCGATGTCCGCCTCGTACAGGGTCGTGTGCACCAGATCCGGTCGGCGATCGCGGATCACCCGCGCGAGCCCGCGCGCCGAGCCGGCCCGCGATCCGCGATGCACGCCGAACAGCGACACGCCGGCCTCGGCCAACTCCGGTTGAAAACCGTCCAGATCCAAGAGATACGCGATGTCCAGCGTGATCCCCCTGCGGATCAACTGCGGGGCCATCGCCACCGCCGCCCGTTCGGCGCCACCGACTCGATCCACGCTGTCGATCACCTGGAGCACGTGCACTGCATCACCTCTGCCATCCCCGCCAACTCCCCGGCAAGCCGCCGCCCACAGGGCGCCCCCACCCCACACGGCTGAGCATGTCATCGATACGCCCCCGGCGGGGCGGGATTCGTGACAACCTGTCACCTCATGGGGACACCGACGGACCGGCGTGCGGTCCTGCACGTCGTGACCGACCCCCGACGCCGGGGCTCACAGGCGTTCGCCCACGACCTGGACGCGGCGCTGCGCGAGCGGGGCCGGGCGTCGTCGATCGTCGCGCTCGCCGGCACCGGGGAGATGGACATCCCGATCCTGGGGCCGGGCCGGCTGCACCCGCGCACGCTGCGCGCCCTGCGCCGGCGCGCGGCGGGTGTGGGCCTGGTGATCGCCCACGGCTCGACCACACTGGACGCCTGCGGGATCGCACTCGCGGGCGCCGGGACGCCGTTCGTCTACGTCAACATCGGCGATCCCCGACACTGGGCCAGGGACGCGCTGCGGCGGGCCCGGGTCGGACTGATGTTGCGCCGCGCGGCGGCGATCGCGTCGGTGTCGCCGATGGGGCGTGATCTTCTGCTGCGCACCTACCGGTTGGCGCCCGAGCGGGTGCGGGCGATTCCCAACGGCCGCCGACCGGAGCGATTCCTGCCGCCGAACGAAAGCGATCGGGCCAAGGCCCGGGCCGAGTTGGGGCTGCCGGCGGAGGCGACGGTGCTCGCGGTGGTCGGCGCGTTGGCCGGCGAGAAGCGGGTCGCGCTCGCGATCGAGGCGTTCGGGCTGCTCGCGGGCGCCGAGCCCGCGACCGGAACGGGCGACCTGAGTGACCGTCAAGCCCTGGGCCATCGCCTGCTCGTGGCCGGAGAGGGCCCCGAACGGCCGGCCCTGGAGGCGCTTGCCGAACGACGGGTACCGGGCCGGGTCACCTTCACCGGCAACCTCGCCGACCCGGGCCCGGTGTACCGGGCCGCCGACATGCTCGTATTGTCCAGCACCAGCGAGGGCGTCCCGGGCGTGCTCGTCGAGGCGGGCCTGAGCGCGATCCCGGCCGCGGCGACCGATGTCGGCTTCGTGCGCGACGTGGTCGTGGACGGGGTCACCGGCGCGCTCGCCGACGTCGGTCCCGACCCCGGGGACCCGCAGGCGCTGCTCGCCGCGATCCGCCGGGTGTTGAGCGACCGGGATGCGATGGGGCGAGCGGCCAGGGCCCGTTGCCTGGAACGGCACGCGATGGAGACCGTGGTGGACGCGTGGATCGCGCTGCTCGATGAGCGGAGCCGATGACGCGCCGAGACCGCGTGGAGGAGAAGAAGTAGAGCGGGAGCGCCGAGTCCCGTACGGCCGAATGCGACTCGTGGGGAGATCGCATGTGCCAAGGTTGTTGTCGAACCAGGGAGGGGGAGTCCGTGGGGGAGTATGTGGGGGGTGCCGTCGGCATGCCCGGCGACGGCATGGGCCGGGTCGACGATGTCGGCCGGATGGGCCGGCACGCGCGGCCGGGCGGCAGTGTCGACGAACCCGCCGACCACCGAACACACGTCAAAGGAGCGCCCATCGCGGGCCACGGGGGAGCGACCACGCCGACCATCGACAGTCGCACCGGTACCGGACGACATGCGGCGCCCACGGCGGGCGTCGGCAGCGGGACCGGCCGGATCGCCGCGGCACAGGCACCCGACCCCGAGATCAAGGGACCACCGCCGGAACTCAAGTTCAAGCGCCGCACCAGCCTGGTCCGAGGCATCCGCGAGCTGTGGCACTCGCGCGAACTCGTGCGCACCCTGGCCGAGCGCGACCTCAAGGCCCGCTACAAACAAGCCGTTCTCGGCTTCGCGTGGGCGGTGATCACGCCCGTGTTGCTGATGCTGGTGTTCACCGTCGTCTTCCAGCGCGTGGGCAACCTCAGCGAGACCGCGCACAAGTATGACGTGCCCTACCCGCTGTTCAGCTACCTCGGATTGCTCCCGTGGACGTTCTTCATGTCCTCGGTGACCCAGGGTTCCTCGTCCCTGGTGTCCAACGGGCCGCTGCTGAACAAGGTCTACTGCCCACGTGAGGTCTTCCCGTTCGCCACCGTGATCGTGGCCACCGTGGACATGCTGATCGCCTCCTCCGTACTGGTCGTGCTGTTCGCGGCGTACACCACGCCGCCCGCGGCCACCGCGTGGGCGCTGCCGATCCTGCTGCTCATCCAGTTCGAGGTCACCCTCGGCGTCGTGCTCGTGCTGTCCGCGGCGGTGGTCTACTTCCGCGACATCCGACACGTGTTGCCCCTGCTCATGCAGATGGGCATGTTCGCCACCCCGGTCGCCTACGGTATGGACCAGATCACCAAGGACTGGCTGCTCCCGTACGTGATCTTCAACCCGCTCGCCGCCGTGATCGACGGCTACCGGCGGTCGATCCTGTACGGACAACAACCCGACTGGGAACTCACCGGCGCCGCCGCCGGATCGGCGACCGTGCTCCTGATCGTCGGATACAAGATCTTCAAGAAGCTCGAAGCGGGGATCGCCGATGTCGCCTAGCCTCACGACGACCAAGGCACCGGCCAAGCCGGGCACCCTGCCGCTGGGCACCGTCCGGGCCGAGCACCTGTGGAAACGATTTCGCGCGGACAGTCAGCGCATGCTCCTGCGGGACAACCTGGGCCGCATCGCACGCAAGATCTCCGGTCGCGACCAGGCCGACTGGCGCTGGGCGTTGCGCGACATCGACATCCACATCGACCCCGGCGAGGCGGTCGGCCTGATCGGCTCCAACGGGTCGGGCAAGTCGACGCTGCTCAAGATGCTCACCGGGGTGATGTACCCCTACGCCGGCCGACTTCAGGTGCGTGGCCGAGTCGGCGCCCTGATCGAGGTCCGAGCGGGCATCCACCCGGATCTGACTGGCCGTGAGAACGCGTTCCTGTACGGCTCGTTGCTCGGCCTCAAACGGGCCGAGGTGGCCAACCGGTTCGACGACATCGTGGATTTCGCCGAGTTGGGCACCGCGATCGACCGGCAGGTCAAGTGGTACAGCTCCGGTATGCAGATGCGACTCGGGTTCGCGGTCGCCGCGTTCCTGGAACCGGACGTGCTCCTGGTCGACGAGGTGCTGGCGGTCGGCGACGCGCTCTTCCAGCAGAAGTGTCTGGACCGCATGCGGGTGGTGCTGGAACAGGGCACCACGCTCGTACTGGTCTCGCACGACCTCGCGTCGGTGGAGTCGATCTGCACCCGCGGAATCTGGCTCGAGCAGGGCGAGATCCGCACCGACGGCCCGATCCGGCAGGCGCTGCGCGGGTATCGGGACAGCGTCGAGGAGGAGACCGAGGCGCGTACCCGCACCGACGAGGCGATTCGCACCACCTTCGTGGACGTGCGCGGCGTGGACACGGCCGGCCCCACCACGAACCGGTCGATGGTGGTCGAGGCGGAGTTCACGGGCGACCACCGCGGACCCGCCACGGTGCACATCGGCGTCACCGAAGGTACCGCGAGCCCGGTCTTCACCACCCGCCGCGACGTGCAGTTCGGCCGGTCGGGCAACCGGGTCAGGTGCACCCTGGACCGACTGCCGTTGCCGCGTGGGCGATACGCCCTGTGGATCGGGGTGTACGACCGCGACGGCCACCCGCTGACCACGTGGCATCCCGCGAAACAGTTCGACGTGGCCGGGCCCGAGCTGGACACCCCGCCGCGCGCGGTGGTGCTGGCTGCGCCGGTCTACGTCGACCACACCTGGGAGGGGTGACCGGCCGTGCGCATCCTGGTGTGTCCGCACGACATGCAACTCGGCGGCAGCTCGATCAACGCCGTGGATCTGGCCCGCGCGGTCCGCGACCTGGGTCACGAAGTGTGGGTGATGGGCCGTCAGGGCCCGCTCCGGCAACGGGTGGCCGCCGCCGGGCTGCCGCTGCTCGCGCTGCCCGAGCGGGCGCATGTGAGACCCTCGCCCGCGGTCTCCCGCACGATCGCCGCGGCGGTGCGCAGGCACCGGATCGACGTCGTGCACACCTATGAATACTGGCCGTTGGTCGAGGCGTTCCTGGGTGTGTTCGTGCCGCGCGGCACACCGGTGCTGGGCACCATCATGTCGATGGGCAGCCTGCCGCCGTACTTCCCGCGCACCGGCGTACCGCTGACCGTCGGCTACGGCGAGCTGTACGAGGAGACCGGCGAGCTGCGCGGCCTGGAGGGCGCCCGGGTGCACCTGCTGGAGCCGCCGGTGGACACCGCGATCGACCACCCGATCACCTCGTCGGCGGCCGACGGCTCGCCGGAGGTCGACGTCGAAGCATTCGCCGCCGAGCACGGACTGCTCAAACCGGCACCCACCGTGGTGGTGGTGTCACGGCTGGCCAGGCACCTCAAGCAGGAGCACCTGGAACGCACCATGGACGCCGTCGCCCGGCTGGCCCCGGAGATGCCCGGGCTGCGGCTGGTGATGGTCGGCGGCGGCTCGATCGAAGGCGAACTCCAGGCCCGGGCCGCCGAACTCAACGGTGACCTGGGTCGGCGCGCGATCGTGTTGACCGGCGAGATGGCGGATCCACGTCCGGCCTACGCACTGGCGGACGTCGTGGTGGGCATGGGCAGTTCCGCACTGCGCGGGATGGCCTTCGGCAAGCCCACCGTCGTGGTCGGCGAGCAGGGCTTCAGCAAAGCGGTGACACCGGAGACGATCGGCGACTTCGACGCGCTCGGCTTCTACGGCCTGGGCGCGGGCCGGGTGCCGGTCGAGCAGGACCCGCTGGTCGGCCAACTGACCGCGCTGCTGCGGGACCAGGCCGAGCGCGAGCGGATCGGCACGTGGTCGCTGGACCTGGTGCACGAGCGATTCGCGCTGGACGGTCAGGCCACCCGGTTGGTCGAATGGTACGAACAGGCCTGCCTGGAGCGGCCGGTGGCCCGCGGCCGGGTGGGCGAGGCGGTCCGGGTCGGCGGGCGGCTGGTGGGCTTCAAGGCGACCCAGCGCGGCCAGGCCCTGCGCCGGCGCACGCGCGGTCCGCGCGGGACCACGACCGGATGACCGAGCCGACCGGCCTGAGCAGCCTGACCATGTTGCACGTCGGGGCGTTCTCCGGCTCGGCGCCGGCGCTGCGCCGGGCGCTGGCCGAGCACACCGCCGTCGAGGCGCACGATCTGATGCCGCTGGCCCGCGCGCCTGGCCTGGCCGGCGCGCGGCTGCGGGCCG
>NZ_JBEXCV010000040.1:0-59024 GCF_040605455.1 Embleya sp. NPDC005575
TCGTCCCGGGTCGGTTCGGGGCCCTCGGGCGGGACGATCGCGATGACGTCGCCCTCATGGCCGAGGGTCAGGTCCGGAAGGTTGAACCCGATCCACGCGTCGCCGCCCTTCTTCCCGGGTTGGGCCAGCGGCGGCGAGCTGTCCAGGTCGACGTAGTTGGCGTTCTCGGTGAGGACGACGCGCACCGGTCCGGCCAACACCTTCGCGGGCTGGTTCGCCGGCGACGCGTTCCCGCCGCCGGACGCGGGAGGCGCGTTCCCACCACTCGACGCCGCGGGCGCGGACGCGCCGGTGTTCGTGGGCCGGCCCTTGTCGTCGTCGGAGCCCGAGTTCGTGGCCAGTTGGATCGACACCAGGATGCCTGCCACGGGGATGACGATCCCCACGACCCACCAGGCCCATCTCGGTTGATTGCTCACAACACTCCCCCGCAGGCACGTCGTCCAGGCTCGGCGAGCGTACCAACAACCCCGGGGTGCCGGGCCGGTCCAGGGCTCGTCAGGTTCCATTCCGGTGGGCGAGGCCTGCCACGTAGGGGCTCCAGTCGTTGCCGTCCCTCCAACGCCTCGTTCGGGATCAGCTGCCCAGGGGGACCGGCCACGATGGGCTGCCGGGTTCGCCACACCACACGGTCTGGGTGCCGTCGACGCCGACGTCGAGGCCGAACGTGTCGAACGCCGGTCGGCCGGCGCCCGTCCACCAGGACCAGGCCGCCGCGGTTTCGTCCCACAGGCGTCGGGGCCCGTGTTGGCGGAGGCGGAAGGTGTCGAGTTGGCGGCCGTCGTAGTCCACGGTGGCCCAGGACGTCAGCGCGTCGTCCCAGATCCACAACCGGGAGCGGAAGTCGTCGTCCGCGGTGGGTTCGTCGTTCCAGTGTGTACGCAGGCCGGGCAGCATCAGGCCCATGACCGCCTCGGCGTGGCGGTCGCCGCCCGCGACGTCCCACGGCGACAGGGTGGTGACGCTGGTGTCGGGGACGTCCCCGGGCCGGACGACCGTTGCGGCAACATCGCGGACGCGGGAGCGATGGCTGCGCAGCGACATGAACGCCCCACCGTGCACGAACCGGCCGCGTGCGCCTCCGTGGTGGTCCGGCGTCAGGACGAGGTTTCCGTACGCGGCCCACGCGGTTGCCCACGGAGTGACGATCAGGCCGCCCGGCGTCGTCTGCCCGATCCACGCGGCCGGGACGCGGGCCACCGAGCAGGTGCCGACGATCCGGTCGTACGGCGCGCCCGCAGCCCATCCCTGGGCCCCGTCGCCGGCCACGACGGTCGGGTGGAGTCCGAGCGCGTCGAGTCGTTCGCGTGCCGCGGTGGCCAACTCGGGGTCGACCTCCACGGTGACGACGTTCGCGCCGCCGAGGCGCTGGGCGAGCAGCCCGGCGTTCCAGCCGCCGCCGGTGCCGATCTCCAGCACGCGGTGCCCGTCCGCGACGTCGAGGGTCAGGAGCGTGGCCGCGACGATGGACGGTTGGGAGACCGAGGACGAGGGCCAGGCGGGTTCGTCGGGCTCGGGGTCGCGGCCGTCGCGGACCTGGATGACCACCGGCGCGTCGGCCCACGCCTCCGCGTTCCAGCGCTCGGGATCCGTCGCCCTGTCGCACGGCACGTGATCCGCCGGCCCGTCGGCGGCCTCCACCCAGATCACGTCCGGCAGGAACGCGGCGCGGGGAACGCGCTCGAACGCGTCGCGCCACGGAGCGGGCAACGCGCCCGTGGTCCGCTCCACGAGGCGGAGCAGGCCCTCGGGGGCCCGCTCCGTTGCTTCACTCGTCACTCACTTGTCCTTTTTGGGAGTGCCGGGGTTCGGCGGCTTGTCGGGCAGGATGGGCGGCGGTATCGGCCGGCCGGGCTGGTTCCCGTCCTTCTCGATGGGGCTCGAGTGATCACCCACGCTTCGGCTCCTTCGCAGCAGTCGGCACCGGTCGAGGGGAGCATGTACCCCGGCGAGTGCCGATACGGTCTGTGACGGATGCGGTACCCATCCACGATAGGACCGCGTGCGGGGCGACGGAATCCCCCGCGATCGCGTGACGAGTTCGACGGCCGACCACGGAGGCCGACGTCGGGAGGCGTGGTGTCGACCACGGTGCCCCGCCCGATTGCCCTTGGGTTGGGCCGTGTCGATCCGGCGCCCCGGTATCGGAACTCCCGACGGGCGCCCTCGTTGTGTCCGGGGACGGCCATTGTTGTTTCGAAGGGAAGTCGCCTGATGGGCAGGAAGTCTCGAACGAAGGCGTCACGGCGCGCGGCGGGAACGAGCCGACGCAGCAACCAGACGTGCCGTTAACGAACGGCGAACCAACCGACAAGTAACCCACGAGTAACTTCTTTGGGGCTGTCTCGCGTCGCCTGATCGACATGCTGAAAGAGGCAGCGCTGCGGACCGGCTGCCTGGACATCGAAGCGTCGCCAACGAGCCCAGTGCACCAGTCGTTTCCGGTCATACTTCGTTTCCCTCGTCCCGTCGGTCCTGCTCGGCGGCACGATCCGGATCGTCCCCGGCAACGCACCGTTCCGCGCCCCTCGGGTGTCGAATCCTTGGGTGTGCGGAAAACGACCGATTGACGAACAAGATCGCCTGGGGGCGGCGCGCATCGGATCCAGCGTTCAAAGCGTCCGGGAATCGGTGTCAAGAAGTCCGACTGTTCAACAACCCCCGCACCACCGTTTTCCATACGATCCAACGTATGGAATCGCGCTCCGACGACCCGCTCGTACCCGAACCCGCCGTCCCGTCGGGCGCGTTGATCGGATACGCCCGCGTCTCGACCAAGGGGCAGTTGCTCGATCGACAGATCCACGCGCTCACCGAGGCCGGTTGCCTGCGGATCTTCGCCGACAAGAAGTCGGGGAAGACCGCCGAGCGCGAGGAACTGTGCCGCAGAGTCCGCACACGCGAACTCGGGGGACCCGGAACGAGACGTCCTCTGATGAGGACTCTGGGAGGGAGCCAACAACCCGCCCGGCGCGCTCGCTCCAGCGGCGATCACGGTCAGCCCGAGTCGTTGAGCCGGCTGGCGTGAGGGCGTGCGTCGTAGAAAGGCCAGCAAACGCAGGGCGTCCCGGCGACCGGAATCCCTGCCAGCCCTGGCCCTCCGAGCGCAGGAACGGGAACAGGTACTGCAGGTCGTAGGCGTACGCGCTCAACGTGTGCGGTGAGAACTCCCGGTCGCCGAGGTGATCCAGGCGGGCCCCACCGGTTCCCCGTCGTCGTCCACGAGCCGCACCCGACGAACAATCCCACCCTGACGCTCTTTCAGAACCTGCACCCGGGCCTCCCCGAACCGTCACTCGACCGGCTCAACGAGCCCTGCGAGCCTGCGGCCACGAGGTAACCACCACAGTCACCCGAAGGTGTCCAGATAAGGACATCTACAGCCGGTTCGAACTGGACATGGACTCCCGGCTCGACCTGAATCTCGGGGCTGGCACGTCCGGTGCCAGCGGCACCGACCGGGGCGACATGCCGGGCTCCACCCGTCAGTGAGCCCGGCCGGAGCCTCACCAGCCTTCACCGGGCGGGGCGCACCGGCGATGTGAAAGTACGCCGTTCCGCAGATCAGGACAGCCGTCAGCCACGTCAACGCCCGGGCGGGGAGATATCCGAACCCGACCACCGCGTCCTGGATCGCGCCCCACAGCGCGCTGACCCGGCCCAGAGCCCGGTGCCGCAGGCGCTCCTTGGCCCGCAGCACCTGGCGCGCCTCGTGCTCGCGGCCCTCACGCTGGAGCGCGGCGGCCAGTTACTCGTACGGCGCGGGCGAGAACCCGGCGCTCGTGGCGTCGGTCTGCCGGGCAAGCCAGGTCAGGCGCTGGGTCACGTCGGGTCGGACGGTGTCGGACGTCCGGTGGGTCAGACGTTCGTACGTGAATCCGTCGAGTTCGGCGGACATCGCCTCGGGCCAGCCGACGACGTCGTCCACGAACCGGCCGAAGTGTGCGTCACGCAGGCTGACACGGCCGCGCGAACCGGCGGTCGGACGCAATCTGGCCATCGGGGCCTGGGCCTCGATGAGCAGCAACACCCAGCCGGTGGAAGGTGGTTCCCGCAACGTCACGTCGACTAGGGCGAGGGTGCCGCCGATCCGCGCGCCGGTGAGGTTCGCTTCGCCGCGTACGGTCAGCCCGTGCGCCAGGAAGCTGCCGTCGACAGTCAGACCGCTCGCGGACAACGCGGTTGCGCCGGGATTGCTCAGTGCTGCCCCGGCCAGGTCGAGGTCACCGGATATCCGGCAGCTCCTGAGCCGAGCCTCCCCACCGCAGGCGAATCCGGTCAGGCGTAGCCCGCCGCCCATGACCGAAGAACCGAGGGTGAAATCCCCGCCGACCGTGGTGTCGCCAAGATCGGCCGTGCCGTCGATCCGGGCGTTGAACATCCACAGATCACCTCCGACCCGGCCACCGCGTATGCCCAGCCAGGTGCTGACCCGCAGCGCCTCGGCCTCGATCCCGGGGAGGTGGCAGCCGTCGAGGTCCAGCGCTACCAGGTCTGCGTGGTCGAACGTCGGTGTCTGGTCAAAACAGGAGGACTTCACCGACAGCGGTATGTCGATACGGGCCGCCGAAAGGTCGAGCTTGCCGGTGATTCGGGCGCCGATCACCCGGAGGGGCCGGGCCACGGCACCGCTCTTAGGCGGCCCGGCGAGAAGGAGCTCGGCGAGGACCTCCGCCCGAAGGAACCGCTCCTCGGGCCAGTCCGAGCCGGCGGCCGGGTCGTCGCGTGCGGGGTCACCGGTGCGGAGGTCGAGCGGGCGTCCGGCGTGATGGGCTTGCCATAACGCCTGTTCGGGCGCAGTCCACATCGCCGGTGGCAGCAGGTCGGGGGTCTGATGTTCCGTCATGCGCTACATCATCGACGCTGTGACGTTGTTCAGCGTGATCTCTTCCGCAAGTGCGTCCTGATCAACTCGTGAGCTACCAGTCAGACCGCATCATCAAGGAGCCCGAAGTCTTCCGGAAACAGGCGCCGCGCAGGGTCGAACTCGGATTTCGCCATCGTCACCAACACCGGTGGGCTGATCCTCGGGCTGGGGGACGCGTCCGGAGCGGACGCCGGGCCCGCGCCCCCGCCCGGTCGTGCGGCGACACGAAGCTCGACACCTTCCGCCTCCGCCAACACGGCCCCGACGCCTGTGGGACGAAACCGCGGCGACCTGGTCCTGGTGGACGGGCGCCGGCCGACCGGCATTCGATTCTTGACTCGTGAAACGCATTCCTGAAACGATCCCGGCGTGAAACCCGCCCCGTACAAGTCCGTCGAAGCGCAAAGATGCCCGATGTCCACCTGCCGGGCCCCGGCGGGCTCCCCGTGCCGGACCACCGCGGGCAAGGTCGCGCTCAAGTACCACACCGCCCGCTTCCGACTCGTCCCCGCGCTCCGCTCCGAACTGCACGTCGCCACCCCGGCCGTACGCCATCCCGGCTCCGCCTGGACGGCGCTCCCGGTGCAAAGGCTCGCGGCGCCGGCCGTGCCGATGGAGGTCCGGCTCGCGTACGCCCGCGTCTCGGCCCGGACGCAGGAGATCCGGTCACAGGTCGACGCCCTCGAAGCCTCCGGCGTACACCGGCTGTTCCAGGAACAGATCAGCGCCCGGGTCCGCGAGCGCCCCGAAATGAAGGCGGCCCTGGCGGCGGCCCGCGAGTACCGCTCGCTCGGCGCGAAGGTCACCCTCGTCGTGCACGAAATGAAGCGTCTGGGGCGCGGCGCCCTGGAACTGTTGAAGGTCGCCGAGGAACTGCGGGACGCCGAAATCGAGCTGGAATTCCTCACCGGCCCCCTCGCCGGGAAGCACGACCCGGCCGGCCACGGCGCCGCGCTGTTCGCGTTCTTCGCCGCCATGGCGGAGTCCGAGCGCGACTACATCCGCGACAAGACCCTCGAGGGGCAGGAGACCGCTCGCACGAACGGCAAGGCGATCGGCGGCGTCAAGGTCTCCGACGACGACATGCTCGCCACCGCACTCCGACTGCGCGACCAGGAACACCTGTCCCTGCGCGAAATCGCCTCCCGCCTCGTCATCCGCACCGGCAAGAAGCGCGGCCGGCACCCGGCCCCCGCAACCGTCATGCGAATGCTGCGAGAACACGACGAGCAAACGGCCACAGCCACAGAGGGAGCGTGATCCTAGCGTTCGATCCTGCTGAAATCTGCGCCGAACTCCTATCCCAAGGAGGAGTTCAACGGGGCCCCTCTAAAGAAGGACCTCGTGGACGGACACGCCTACGAAGTGATCGCGGTCGACGACGAGGGTCAGTTCCACCTGCACAACCCCTGGAACGATCAGCACCCCGAGCCCTTGACGGTGGCAGAGTTCAGGAGATACATCGATCCGCCCTACACCACATTGGAGTGACCACATGACCGGCGAGATCTCGATCAGGCACGGCGTTCCGAGGCGGGCTGCCACCGCCTCCTTCGGAGTAATCCATGTGGATGCCCGCCCCGGGCATCCCCTCACGGTTCGCGTGGGTGTGAACGACGGCGAGGAGCGTCGGTACACCCTTGAACCCGGTGACACCTTTCCCGTCCGGAATGAACTCTGGGTGCTGGACCGCGTGGACGACCCTTCCGGGAACTGGCGGGTCGTCATTCACAAGGCCTTATGACGGACCGAGGCGGGTGGGTCCGTGCGGGTGGTCGATATGAACCGGTGGGTCACATCCGCCTGGGGTACGCGCGGGCGTGCACCGCCCGCCAATCGCTGGACGCCCAGCTCGACTCGCTCGCCGAGGCGGGCGTGACCCGGGTTTTCTCGGAGAAGGTCTCCACCCGCGCCACCCGGCGCCCCGAGTTGGACAAGGTCGTCCATCTGGCCCGCGAGCTGCGCGCCTCCGGGGCCCGGGTCACCCTGGTGGTCCACGAACACAAGCGGCTCGGCCGCGCCATCGACCTCGCGGCCCTGGCCGAGGACCTGAAGGCGAGCGACGTCGGTCTGGAGTTCCTGACCGGTGAACTCCGGGGCTCGCACGACCCGTCCGGGGTGGTGTTCACGGTGCCGGCGGCACTGTCGGGCATGGAGCGCGAGTACATCCGCGATCGCACCCTCGAAGGCCAGGAGTCCGCCCGCCGGCGCGGCAAGACCATCGGCGGGGCCGGCGTCGCCGACGACCACATGGTGTCGATGGCCGTGCACCTGCGCGAGCAGGAGATGAGCCTGCGCGACATCGCCGCCCGGCTCGTCATCACCACCGGGACGAAGAAGGGCCGGCACCCCTCGCCGGTCACCGTCATGCGGATGCTGCGCGAGCACGACGAGCACGCGAACGCGTCACCGGCCCCGGCGGCACCGACACCGGGAGCCGGCCGCCCCTGAACGGTCAACCGCCCGCGCAGGTCCACACGATGCGGCCCGCGCAGGCGTCGCACCCATCGCCCGCGGTGCAGTCGCGCCATCCACGGTGCGGCAGCGCGACGCCGGGGCAGTGGACGCCGAGCGTGCACGACATCGAGCCGTCGCGGTGGTCGAGTTGGTATCCGGAGCACGTGGTGCCCGCGGTCGGCTCCGCGCAGCCGCACCCGGGGGAGCAACTGATCGCCTCGATCGGCCGGGCGGCCGGGTTCTGCGGCCCGGTCCGCTTGTTCCGCACTCTCTTGTCGCGCTTTCCCATATCCACCCAACGAGCCCGCCGGGGCCGGCGGCGCCGTGCGAACGGATGAACCGGGGCGAACCTCGACCGTCGTGGCCGGGCGGTCGGGGCCGTTGCTCCCGAGTCGTCGTCTCGTTAGGCCGAACGCGTGGTTGTGGGCGGTTCGGTGACGGGCCGACGGTGAAGGGGCGGGGTAGCCGGGATGGCGCGGGATCTGGGCCTGGACGAGGTCGTCGACCACTTCACGCTGAACGGTGAGGAGAGCGGTTGGCTGCGCAACAAGACCGGTGCCACCCGGCTCGGTTTCGCGGTGCAGATGAAGTTCCTGCTCTGGCGCGGCCGGTTCCCGAGGATGCGGCTGGAGCTGCCGCGTGATGCGGTCGAGCACGTCGCCCGCCAGGTCGGCGTCGACTCCGGTGATCTGGCCGGGTACGACTTCACCTCCCGGACCGCCCAGCGCCACCGCACCGAGTTGCGGGAGCTGACCGGGTGGCACGAGTGCACCCGCACCGACATGGTGAAGCTCGTCTCGTGGCTGGTCGACGAGATCTGGCACGACGAGCGCCGCGAGGAGTCGATCCGCGTCGAACTCCTCAAGCAGATGCGCGTCGACCTGATCGAGCCGCCCACGCCCGACCAGGTCACCACGATCGTGCGCTCCGCGCTGCACCAGGCCGAGGAGCGGGCCGTCGACGAGGTCGCCACCCGGCTGGCACGGGTCGAGGGGTGCACGCGCCGGCTGGACGCCCTGGCCCACACCGATGTCGTCGGCGACCAGGACGGCGAGGCCGGTGAGGAGGACGTCGAGGCGGTCCTGTCGCGGATCAAGGCCCACCCCGGGAACGTCAGCCTGAACTCGCGCTGGACGAGATCGCCAAGCTTCGACAGGTCCGCGCCCTGGCCGTGCCCGCCGACGCCTTCGCCCGGATCGGTCCGCAGGTCGTCGACGCCTGGCGGGCCAGAGCGGCGGCGTCCTCGCCCAGCCACCTGCGACGCTTCGGCCCTGAGGTACGGCACGTCCTGCTCGCCGCGCTGGTCTTCCGCCGCGAGCGGGAGATCACCGACACCCTGGTGGAGTTGCTGAACTCCACCGTGCACCGGATCAACGCCCGCGCCGAGAAGAAGGTCCTCGAACACTTCGTCGCCGAGTTCACGCAGGTCCGGGGCAAGTCCGGACTGCTCGGGAAGATTGCCGCCGCCTCCCTGGGCCGCCCCGAGGGCTCCGTGCGCGACGTGGTCTATCCGGCGGCCGGCGGGGAGAGGACGCTGCGGGACCTGGTCGCCGAACTGAAGGCGACCAACGCCGAGTTCGCCCGCTCCAAACGCGAGGTGTTCAAGTCCTCCTACAGCAACCACTACCGGCGCGGCCTGATGGACCTGCTCGGCGTGCTGGAGTTCCGCTCGTCCAACGACCGGCACAAGCCCGTCATCGACGCCCTGAAGCTGATCGAACGGCACAGGGACTCCTCCACCAGCTACCTGCCGCTCGGGGAGACCGTCCCGCTGGAGGGTGTGGTGCGCAAGGACTGGATGGAATTCACGCTGCACACCCCCGACAAGGGCCCGCGGCGGGTGATCCGCACCGTCTACGAGGCGTGCGTCTTCCAGGCCCTGCGCGAGAGGCTGCGCTGCAAGGAGATCTGGGTGGTCGGCGCCGACCATTGGCGCAACCCGGACGAGGACCTGCCCGACGACTTCGAGACCCGCCGCGCCGAGTACTACGACAAACTGGGCAAGCCGCGTGACGCGAGGGTGTTCACCGCCGAGCTGAAGGCCGAGATGCGGGCCGAGCTGAGCGCCCTGGACACCGCCCTGCCCACGCTGCCGTGGGTGAGCATCGGCGCCCGCCGGAACGGCGGCGCCATCAAGTTCACCGAGCCCGAGCCGCAGCCGGAGGCGAAGAACCTGCGCAAGCTGAAGAAGGCGATCACCAGGAAGCACGGCACGGTCCCGCTGATCGACGTCCTGAAGGAAGCCGCGCTGCGCACCCCGATGCTCAAGGCCCTCGTCCCGCTCGGCACCCGTGAGGCCGTCGACGAGGCCAAGCTCCTCGAACGCCTGCTCCTGATCGCGTACGCGTACGGCACCAACTCCGGCATCCGCGCGGTCGCGGCCGGCGGCCACGGCCACACCGAGGAGGAGATCCGCTACACCGCCCGCCGCTACCTGACCGCGCCCGGACTCAAAGGCGCCCAGGTCGCAGTCGCCAACGCCACCTTCGCCGCCCGCTCCGAGACGATCTGGGGCCGGGGCACCACCACCGTCGCCTCCGACTCCACGCACTTCAAAGCCTGGGACCGCAACATCTTCACCCAGTGGCACTCCCGGTACGGAGGCCGCGGCATCCTCGTCTACTGGCACGTGGAGAAGGGCTCGATGGCCATCCACAGCCGGCACCTGACCTGCACCGCGTCCGAGGTCGCCGCCGCCATCGAGGGCATGATGCGCCACGCCACCGCCATGAAGGCCGAAGGCAACTACGTCGATTCGCACGGCCAGTCGGAAATCGGCTTCGGCCTGACCCGACTCCTGGGCTACGACCTGCTGCCGCGCATCAAGCAGATCAACACCGCCAAGCTCTACCGGCCCGGCCGCGAGGACGAGGACACCTACGAACGCCTCACCGACGCCCTCACCCGCCCCATCCGGTGGGACGTCATCGAGAACAACTACGACCAACTCATCAAGTACGCCACCGCGATCCGCGTCGGCACCGCCTCCACCGAGGCCATCCTGCGACGCTTCACCCGCACCGCCTCCCACCCCGTCTACCAGGCCATGCTGGAAGTCGGCCGCGCCCAAAAAACGATCTTTGTATCCCGCTACCTGCGCGACCGCGACCTCCAGCGCGAGATCCAGGAGGGCCTCAACGTCGTCGAGGGCTGGAACGGCGCGAACGACGTCCTGTTTTTCGGCAAGAGCGGCGAACTCGCCTCGAACCGCCGCGACCAGCAGGAACTGTCCATCCTCGCCCTGCACCTGCTCCAGGCCGCCCTGGTCTACGTCAACACGCTGATGATCCAGGACATGCTCGCCGAGCCCGAATGGGCCGACGTCCTCACCGACACCGACCGCCGTGCACTCACCCCACTGTTCTGGACGCACATCCAGCCCTACGGCGAGGTACGACTGAACATGTCCAGCCGCCTTCAGCTCTCCACACCCGCCGGCGCCGAACCGGAACCCCCCGCGGCCTGACCGCCTTCACGGTCACCACCGTCTCCGCCTCGGTCTTCACCCTGGTCAGAGCCCCGGAGCGGGTACAAGGATCGGTCACCCGTGACGGCTTCGCGGACCCGCTCCGCCCGCCGTCGGGCCCGGTACGCGGTCTGCCGACACGCATGTCCGCAGTAGACCGCGTCGCGCCGGTGTCCATGACCGAGCGCGAACCGCCGGCCACAGACCGGACACCGGACGACGAGTTCGTCCTCCACACCCCGTAGGAACGCGACCCCGATACCGACGGCCTCCCGGTTGTGCCGGCGCCACCGTCGCCCCGCGGCCTTGCACGCCCGCGAGCAGAGTCGGGCGTCGCTGCGGGCCATCGCCCGCAACGGCTTCCAGCAGTGCGCGCACCGGCGCACCAGCCCGGCCATACCTTCACCGTACGCCCGGCACCCAGCACAAACACTCTCGGTGAAAGCACCTCCGGAACGGGCCACGCTCAGCTACATGTCGGCTGGATCGCCGTTCGTTAACGGCACCCCAACCAGGTGCGGTATCCCCTGTACGTGGCGTGCGCCCCCGGGGAGGCGGAGACGGCCGTGGGCGCCGGGCGAGCCGCCGAACTGCTCGCCCTGTACGAACTCCCCCTGCGGAAGGTCGACGTCGCACTCGACCGGGTTTTGCGAGGGTCGTTCGTGGTGGTGAACGACGAGTGGCCGCAAGGCCGAACCTGGACCCTGGACACCTACGACAGCGTGTGGGCGAAGGACGACGAGATCGAGACCTCGTTCGGGGACTTCCTGCACCAACTCCACGCCGACGGCGCGTTCTTCGTCGACAGGGAAGGCGCACTGCGGGAAGAGTGGACGGGAGCGCTGTCCGGCGATCACGCCGACAGCGCCGTCCGACGCCAGGCGCTGAACCTGCCCATCCAGCGATTCCGCCCCTGACGGGCGCGATCGCCGCGCCTCCGGCACCGTGTCGAGATCCCTAGGAGCATCGGATGGGCCCAGGGGTTCGGCGGAGAGTCGCGGCGTGCCTCTCCCCCGCCATCCGCCGCCGGTCCCGGTGCCGGGCGTCCTCCCTGGCCTCCGCGGTGACGGCCTCGCCGAAGGTGACCGTCGCCGTGTCGGCGACCGCGCTCAGCGAGTACCGGACCGGTGAGCGGGTGGACCGGGCCGGCAGGTGCAGTCGCGCGACGCCGGCAGGGAGTTCGGCGCGCACCGCTCCGTGCCAGCGGATCCACAGTGCGGGGCACCCACGCAGCGCTTCGTCGCGGAGCTTGTCCACGGCGGTGCCGCGCTCCTCCCGGTCGATCTCCACGGCGACGGGAGGGCCGTTCCCGCGCATCAGGCGCAGATCCAGATAGGCGGACCAAGGTGGCGACCAGTACATTCGGCATCCCCCGTCCAAGGAGCGAGGCGGGTCGATGTAACGCATCGGCGCCTCCCCTTCGCTCCTCCAGCCCGACTCCTTCGCCCACCCCGCCACGGCCCGAGTGATGCGCCGGGTCGCCTCTTCGCCGGTCAAGCCGGTGAAGGCGAATCGCGTCTCGGACAGGTGCGTGCGCAAGGCGACGGCCAGGTTCTCGGACTCGCCGATCGCCGTCGATTCGAGGGTCACCCGCCGATTGTCCGCCCGAGCACCGACACCCGCCGAGGCTGTCGAAGCGGACGATCCACGAACCGAGGTTCCACCGCCGGATTCGGCATCCGTAACGGTGCGACGTCCCGTGTGTTCCCTTGGCATCGCCAACGCCGGAACGCTCGGAACCGATGTGCGCCTGCACGCCCCCGAAACGCAACGGTGCGCCGACAGTGCGGTGTTGTCAGCACGGTGTTGTGCGAGCAGGATCCGGAACTTGACGAGTACCGACGAACCGACCCGCCCGCTCCGGACGGTTCCGCATGCGATGGACGAGCAGCAGGCCCGGGTGCTCGTGCGGCTTCGCGACCGGTACGCCGACGCCCTGCCCAGGGTCCGGGACCGCGATCCCGAGGCTTCGATCGCCGTGCTGTTGCACGCGGTTCACGCCCACCAGGCCCGCCGCCTGTTCGCCTCCGACCGGCGGTGGCGGGAAACGACGGGAATCACGGAACGGCCCGAGGACCGCCCAGACGACGTCATCGACGCCCTGACGCTGCTTCGGGTCGCCCGCGCGGACCTGGACTCGATGGAGGCCGCCCTGCTCCTGGCCGCCCGTCTGCCCGCCGCCGACACCGGCAAGCCGTTGCTCACCTTCAAGACGATCGCGGCCGCGCTCGGCGTCGACTCCGAGCAGGCCGCCCAGGGGCGCTACCGGCGCAAGGTCGGCAATCTCAACGGCAGCGACGCCGGCGCCGACGGCACCCCGTAGGTCGAGATTCACCCGATGGCGTGATGCCCGGTGTCCGGGGACGGCCGGGGGCGTACGGTTCGGGCATGACCTCGACGCCGCGGCCGGTCCCTGGTGTGGTGTCGGGGCGGGTGTACGCGCGCGTCCGCCCCAGAGGGTTCACCCCTTGGAATCCGCGAGCCGCGACGCTGGAATTGATCGCGCAGGTGCGGGCGGTGCTCGACGAGTACCGCGACCATCTTCCCCTGACGGCTCGTCAGATTTTTTATGCACTCGTTGGCTCGGGGACGATTCCCAAGACGGAGAACGCGTACGACCGGCTGATCCAGCATCTGGGTCGCGCGCGGCGGGCCGAGATGATCCCGATGAGCGCGATCCGCGACGACCGCGCCGAGGCGTGGGGGCCGACCGGGTGGGACGGGCCCGCCCACTTCTGGCGGTCCGTCCGGGAGAACGCCGAGGACTACCGGCATGCGCTCGCAGACGGGCAGCCCCGCGCGACCGAGGTGTGGGTCGAGGCCGCCGGCGGCCTGCCGATGGTCGGCAGGTTGGCCGCGGAGTACGGTTCCGCGGCGTTCAGTTCGGGGGGCTTCGAGAGCGTGGGCGCCAAGCACGACGCGGCCCGGCGGATCGCCGACCGCGAACTCGCGACCGTCATCCTCCTGTGCGGCGACCACGACCCGAGCGGCCTTTCGATGATCGACGCCGCCGCGGCGGACGTGATCGCGTTCCTGGAACGCATGGCGCCGCCGGCGGCGCCGACGTTCGCCCGGATCGCCGTCACGTCCGACCAGGTCGCCCGCTACGATCTGATCACCGCGCCGCAGAAGGCCGCGGATCGGCGCGGCGAGGTCATGACCGAGACCGTGCAAGTGGAGGCGATGTCGCCGACCCAGCTCGTCACGGAGATTCGCGCGGGCCTCGAAGCCGTGGTGGACATGGCCGCGTTGGAGCGCGCACGGGCCCGCTCGACCCCGAGCGTCGCTCGATCCTCGCGGAACTCGACCGCCTCGGTCGTACCGATACCTGACATGTCGAACACCCCACCCCGGGAGATCCCGATGACCGCCACGACGTACGACCCCGACACCCTGGCCGAGGCGCTGCTTCGGTACGCGGAGGGCTCGAACACCCGCCGCGCGGCGATCGGCCTGTTGATCGAACACGACTACTGGGTACGCCGGATCTCCTTTCATCACCCGGAGTGGGTGCGCGTGGACGAGGGCGGAAACCCGTGGGATCTGGATTGGCCCGCGCTTGGGAAGGTTCTGACCGCCAGCGTCACCGGGTCGACGTCCGAGATCGGCGTCCTGGCCCTGTGCTCCCGAAGCTGCCGCGAAGTGACAAGTAGCTCGCAGTAGCTGTATCTGACGCCCACACGTCGGACGGGGCCCGGCTAAGCGACCACGCCAGGAGGCGCTGTCGCTAAGATCCGCTCATGACGTCACGATGGGCAGATGCCGCGTAGACCGCCGCGCAAGGTTCGGGTCGTAGCTCCCGGCCCTCCGAGCGATGGTGCCACCACCAGCACGTTGTTCGTCGGTCGCTGCTCCGGGGCGCCGGGTTGTACAGGTGTGCACACGTACCTCTTTGTCGATGGACTCGACATGATCGCGCGAAGCCACAGCGGTGCGGTCGGCCTGCATCCCCGACAACTCCTCCGCCCCGGCGGACCGCTCTATCCGACCGATGCAGTTCGAGACGTCAGCGTGGCGTCTGTGGTGCCCTCTGAACCCGAGGCGGGCGGAGTCGTCGTCCGTGTGCGCCTCCAGGGCGAGACCGTCGTGTGGACCGATCTGATGTACCCGGACCTCCAGGGCAGCCTCGTGGACGAAGTCCGGTTCGATCTCGGGCAGTACCTCGGCGAGATCGAGAGGGCCTACCGGGAGTCGGTGACTGCTGACGGCCAGGCCAGCCCGGCAGGAGATGACCGTCGCGACGTCCGTGGTCCAGTTGAATAGGCGCATGAGAAACGCCCGGGGTAAGCGGCCCTCATCGCGCCGATGGCGCCTACGTGGTGGTGCGGCCGACTACGCGTACTCCGGCGAACAGGCGAGGCAGTTGCTGGGCCATCGGCTTGACTGGGCGAGCCAGGAGACCTGGTTCGAGGATGAGCATGGCCGGCTGTTGGCGGTGGTCACCAACGGCACACGCGCGATGGTGATGTTGATGCACGAGGACGGGGATCCCGGTGAGCACCTGATCGACCCCCGTGCCGAGGGACGCTCTGGTGGGTTCGTGCTGGCGAATGGACAGGTCGATACATATGCCGACCGGGACACCGTCGTCTTCAGCGTCGCCGGCCGAGCCGTGGCGCATCTCATCGACCACGGCGTGTGGCCTGATGACGTGATCGTTGAGGATGACCGCGGGACGTGAATGACGAGCTGTGGGCTCAGGCAGGGCCAGGGCTGTGATCAGTCACTGTCGCGCCGCCGTTGACCGTCGAAGCTGTTCGTTGCCTCGGGGACGTAGCCGCAAAATTCCGGGGCACACTCGGCCTTATGGTCCCGGCCCCAGAGATAGGCGTCGCGCTCGGTGGAGCGGACGCAGTGGGCAAGGCGAAGCTGTTGCCGCCGGGGCAGCGCCGTGAAGGTCTCCGGGAGAAACGGCGACCATGCCGCTGACCTGCTCTCCGTCGCGCATCCGCAGCAGCGCGGTGCACTGCCACCAGCCGATCTCGCCATCGCTGCTCGGGGTGTCGGGCCAGTAGTACGACGCCGGGTCCGGCAACAGGTAATGGGCGCCATCGGGATCCAGGTGGACTCGGAGTCACGGACCTCCTCCACCCAGGCCGAGCCGGAGCCGTCGGGCCTCGTCGTACAGCGCGCAGACCGTTTCCGTGTCGAGGGCCTTGAGGACGTTCGCCGCTGCGGGCAGCGGCCGGCGTCCGACGGGAGTCCTGACGGGCCAGCGCCCGAGCAGGAATCCGGCCCGCTGCCACATTGTCATCGGCGACGGGCCCTTACGGCGCTGCGGCAGGGGCGGGGGCGGCGTCCAGGTTCGTCCCACTTGTCCGATGTGGCGCAGTATCCACGCCCCGCAACGGGGGCGGCCCGGGCTGACGGCCTCGGTGCTCGAGGCGTTCGCACGGGCGCGGCCGCTGCTCGAGGGTGTCGAAGCCGTCGGTGACCCGATCGAGGTCCTCCCCTGCGTCTTTCACGCCTTGTGGCACTCGCGTCTGTCCGTGTCCTTGGACGAGCCGTTGCACGAACGCGTCCTGGTGCGTACGTCGGTGGCGGGCGCCGAGGGCGCAACTGCGTGTGGGGAGGCGGGGTGAGCGGGGCACGGCGGGGTCGGCTGCCGGTGGTCGCGGTGGGGGCGCATGTGCGGTTCCGCGGAGAGCGGTGGCAAGTCGTCGCGCTGTCCGGACAATGCTTCCACCTGGTCGGCGAGAGCGGGGGCGACGATGTGGTGCCGGCCGGGCACCTGTTCGCCGATCCGGACTTCGCCGTCCTGGGCGCCGAAGTCGGGCCGCAGGCGGTGCCGCAGTGGGGGCTGTTCGAGACCGCCCCGGCCGCGGCGCGGAGAGGGCGTTGGCGTGGCAGCGGCACATCCGCGAGGTGGAGTGCGGTCGTGCCGGCGGGCCCGACGGTGGCGCAGTGGTGCGGCCGGAGTACGACCCGGCGCGGTTCACGCTGGCCAAGCGGGAACGGGCCAAGGCCGAGGAGTTGACTGCGCTGGGTTTTGGGCGGGTGTCGCGGACGACGGTGCAGCGTATGCGCGGCCGGTATCGGCGGCAGGGATTGTGGGGCTTGGTCGATCACCGCATGACGCGTGCTTCCGGCGGGGTGGGGCGGACCGACGAGCGGGTCGTCGTCGCGATCACGGACGTGGTCCTTGGGCAGCGGGGGCGTTCCAAGGGCACGGTCAAGGGCTTGATGCCGTTGGTCGCGCAACTCCTCGAGGATCGGTACGGCGATGCGGTGCCGATGCCCCCACAGGCCACCTTCTATCGGCTCGTCGATCGACTCGCCCGTCCCGTCGACCGTCCGGGGCGTCCCGTCCGCGATCCCCCGATCACCGAGGACGGGCGGGGGTTGACCCCGACGGTGGCGTTGCGGCCCGGGGAACAGGTCCAGATCGACACGACCCGTCTCGATGTCCTGGCCTTGTTCGAGGACGGCACGGTGGGGCGGCCCGAACTCACCATCGCCGTCGACGTCGCGACCCGGGCGATCCTGGCGGCGGTGCTGTGTCCGGGCGGAACCAAGGCCGTGGACGCGGCGCTGTTGCTCGCGGAGATGGCCGTCCCGCACCCGGCCCGGCCCGGGTGGCCCGACGCGCTGCGTTTCGCCCCCACCCGGCTGCTCTCGCGCGATCGGCTGATGACACTGGACGAACGCCTCGAGGGCGCGGCGGCGCGGCCGGCCGTGGTACCGGAGACGATCGTCGTGGACCGGGGCAAGGTGTTCGTCGACGTGGCTGGTTTTGGCCGACACGTGGGCCTCGGACACGGCGAGCCGCGTCGCCGGGAGGACTTTCGCCCGAGCGTCTGCTACGCGTGGACTGATGAGCAACTGCCCTATTTTCATGAGCTGTTCGATGTGGGCCGTTCGCGTGGTACGGATATTTGTTCCCCTTGACAGCCTGTTGGACGGGCGTTGATGCTCGGTAATCTCCTCGATGCAGGGAGTGATCGGGATGACCCGTACCTTGATTGATGCCTTTTTCACCGTCACGGACGAGGAACGACAGATCGGGTATGCCATCCAGGGCGGCCGGGTCGCACGATGGGACTGGAACGCCGAGAAGGCGCTCGACGCGGACGCGGCGCTGCTTTCGCGGCGCTGGCCGCAGTTGCCCGAGTCGTTCACCGAGGGCTTCGACGCGACCTTGACCACGCCGGGCGACAACCCGTGGACGTGGGTGTTCCGGAGCGAGCGATGTCTGCGGCTCAACCCGTTGGACGGGAGCGTCGCCGAGGTCGGCACGATCTCCGCCCGTTTCCCGGGTCTGCCGGCGGTCTTCACCGCCGGCCTCGACGCGGCCCTGCCCAGCCTCACCGCCAACCGGGTCCACCTGTTCCGAGGCGACCAGTGCGCGCTGTACGACCTACGCGCGTCGAATCTGATCGAGGTCAAGTCGCTCGCCGACACGTGGAGCGGACTGGCCGCGAAGGCACCGGAGTTCACAGCCGGGATCAGTGCGGCGACGTTCAATCCCAAGACCGGCTCGTGTTACCTGTTTCGGGGCGGGCAATACACGCGCGGCAATCTCGCGACCCGCGTGATCGACCTCGACGCGAGCGCGGTCGACAACACGTCGTGGGTGGGACTGATCCCGGCGTTCTCCCGCGGGCACATCATCACCTCGGGAAGTCGCATCTACAGCCTCGACCTGGAGACGCGCACCGTGACGTCCATGGACTGGGCGCACGGAGTGGGGCGAGTCGAGGTGAGCCCGGATGGTCGATACATTCACTTCCTCCGGGAGCTGTCGTACGGGCCCCGGTGGCAGTGCCGTGACATGACCACCGGGCGGGAAGTGGCGACGGACTGGGGGCCCCCCAGGCGCATGGCTTTCAGCCCGGACGGCAGCCGCACGTACTTCGTCCCTGCGGGCACGCGTGATCTGCGCGCGGTCGGTCTGCATCCGCCGGTGAACCTGTCGGACATCCTCCTTGACGATTCGGAGCGCACCTCGGACGCGGCTGACGTCCCCGGCAGTGCCCCCGAATCGGGATCCGGCTCCCCCGCACCCGTCGACTGGACGAGCGATCCGGCCCCCGTGGTCCTGTCGCCCGACGCCCGCCGCGTCTATGCCGCACCGAGCCAGGCGGACGGTCGGTCGATCGTCTACGAGGTGGACCTCGACGAGAGTGTCATGCGCCAGGCGTTCGCGCTCCCCGGTCCGTCTCCGGTCGCCGACCTGGCCGTCTCCGCGGACGGCAGACTCTTGCACGTCGCGCTCTCGAACGGCGTGTGTGCGCTCGACCTGCTCACCGGCGAGGTCGTGCTCCAAGACAAGTTGCCCGCGTGTACCGCCATCGCGCTGACCCCCGACAAGCGGGAACTGTGGTGCCTGCCGACCGCGAGCAACTCCGGAATCCTGGTGGCGGATCCTGCGGATCACCGACTGCTGCGCCGCATTCCGATCGGGGGCCGCGGCGGGCTCGGTACGGCAAGCGTGCTCGCCTTCAGCCACTTCGGCACGTACGCGTACACGATTCATGCGACCAGCGGGACCGTGGCAATCATCGACGCCGGTTGCCATCGCAAGATCGCCTCGATCCGAATTCCGGACGCGATCTCCGGCATCGCCTACACCCAGTACTGATCCGGAGGCCCCGCCGTGCCCGAGAACCAGGTCAACGCGCTCTTCACCGTCGCCAACGCCGGCCCCGGAGCCGAGCAGACCGGATTCGTCGTCCAAGACGACCAAGTGGCCCGCTACGGCTGGGTGAGCGGACGGATGCTGGATGTCAACGCGGTCCCGCTCGCGGAACGATGGCCGCAGCTCCCCGAGGCGTTCAGGGCCGGCTTCGACGCGACCCTGACGACGTCGCTCGACGACCCGTGGACGCTGGTCTTTCGCGGCACGCAATGCCTGCGACTCCACCCGATCGACGGAACGGTCGCCGAGCCGAGCACGATCGCGGCACGCTTCCCCGGGCTTCCGGCAGCCTTCCAATCCGGGATCGACGCGGCACTGCCCGGAACGAGCGGCAACCAACTGTTCCTATTCCGGGGCAACACCTGTGTCCTGTACGACATGCGGGTCCCCGGAGTGGTGGAGACCGGGACGCTCACGGCGATGTGGCCCGGCTTGCAGGCCAAGGCCCCGGCGTTCGTGAACGGCGTCAGCGCGGCGACGTACGACCCGACGAACGACGAGTTCCACTTCTTTCGAGGCCAAGCCTTCACCACGGGCGTCCTGGCCACCCGCACGGTGACCCGGGATGCCACCGCGATCGACGACACCTCGTGGCCGGGCCTGGTCCCGGCCTTCGGAGTCGGGTTCCTCTACCTCACCCTGATGATGAATCCGTCCTCCGGAGACGCCACCCACATCGTCGATCTGCGTACCCACCAATTCGTGGGGACCTTTCCGCATCCGAGATCCATGCGGTACGGCGGAGTCACCACCTCGCCGGACAGCAGGTACGTGTATGTCTGTGAGGAACGCGGACGATTCTGCCTGGACGCGACCACACGGCAGGTGATCGCGGAATTCCCCGAGGACATGCCCACGGGAATGCGCAGCCGGATGGTTTTCAGCCCGGACGGCGAGCGAATGTACATCGTGACCCGGGAGAAGAGCGACCAGGATCCCTACTTGGAGATCTTCCGCACCGGCACCTTCGACAGCATTGCGCGCATCCTCTTACGGGGCTACGGCAACCCCACGAGTGGTATGGGCAGCGAGCACACCTCGTTGGCCGCCGGCCGGGACGACAAGAGTGTCTACGTCGGCGTCGACACGCGTGCCGGGGGCAGCGTGGTCGTCGAGGTCGACTTGCTCAATCATGAGGTCCGCCAAGCCTTCACGTATCCCGAGGCCGGTCGGATGCACTCCATCGCGCTCGCGTCCGACGGCACCGTCGTGCATGTCGCGCACGAGAAGGAGACTCTCGCGATCGACGTGCGCACCGGAGTGGTCCTCCGGCGTGGAATCCTCCCACGCTGTACGAGACTCGAACTCGTTCCGGGTCGGAACGCGTTGTATTGCACGCCGATCGTCGGCAGCGAGCCCGGCCTGCTGGTGGCCGACCCAGCAGACCACCGGGTCGTCCACCGGATCCCGATCCGGTCGGGCGGCGGCCTGGGCAAGCCGGGTGACATGGCGTTCAGCCACGGGGGCGCGTACGCCTACGTGACCGACACGTTTTCCAGGTCCATCGCGATCGTCGACGTCGCGGATCACCGACGGATCGCGTCGATCGATCTCGCCGCCGACGTGGTCAACCCCGCCGGCCTCGCGTACACCCCCTACTGAGCATCGGCGCCGCCACGGCGTTTCCAACCGACCCGCACGGGAGGCCCACCATGCCCGAGCACCAAATGGACGCGTTCTTCACGACAGCCAACACCGGCTCGGGCACCGAACAGACCGGGTACGTGGTCCAAGGGGACCGCGCGGCCCGATTCGGCTGGGCGAGCGGCCGGATGCTGGACGGGGCGTTGGCGCTCGCGCGCCGATGGCCCGATCTCCCCGCCGCCTTCCGGACCGGCTTCGACGCGACGCTGACGACGTCGGCGGACGACCCGTGGACCATCGTCTTCCGCGGCACGCAGTGCCTGCGGTTGCATCCGTTGGACGGGACGGTCGCGGAGGTCACCACGATCGCGGCACGGTTCCCGGGGTTGCCGGCGGCGTTCGCGTCCGGGATCGACGCGGCACTGCCGGGGTCGAGTGGGAATCAGGCGTTCCTGTTCCGGGGCAACACCTGCGTTCTGTACGACATGCGGGCCGGTGCCGTGGTCGAGACGCAGACGCTCGCGGCGATGTGGCCCGGCTTGCAGGCGAAGGCCCCGGCGTTCGTGAACGGGATCAGCGCGTCGACGTACGATCCGAGCAAGGGCGAGTTTCACTTCTTCCGTGGCACGCAGTACACCAAAGGCGTCCTGGCCACCCGCACCGTCACGGCCAACGCGGCCACGATCGACGAGAGTTCGTGGCCGGGGCTGGTTCCGACGTTCGCACCAGGGCACGTGTACGCCTGGACCTACGGCGCAGGCCACTCGCTCGACGTCGTGGACGTGGCGGCCGGGAAGGTAACCGGCAGCCTGGACATCGCCGTCGCCTCCGATCCGCACCAGACGCTTAGCGTCAGCCCCGACGGCCGATACCTCTACGTCCGAGCGGACCGGACGTGGGCGTGCCTCGACACGTCCACCAATCGTGTCGTGGCACGAACCCCGGAGATGGCGCAAGGCCTGACCGGCACCAACATGGGATTCAGCGCGGACGGCCGGCTCGTTCACGGAGTCATCACGGTCTACCAAGGACCGACCTACCTGGACACCTATCGGGTCGGCACCGCCGAACGCACCCGGCGCATCGAGATCCGAGGCACCGACCTGTTCGCCGACCCCACCGAGGCTGCCAAGAGCGGTGACCTGTATGTGTTCGATACTCCCCTGCTCACCGTGCCGGGTGGTCGGTACCTCTACTTCGGTGGCTCACTCGACGGGAACGCCGCCGTGATCGAGGTCGACGACCAGGCGGGCCGGGTCCGACAGGCGTTCCGGATCCCCGACTCCGGCGACGCCCGAGACCTGGCCATCTCTCCAGACGGCCTATTCGTGCACGTGGCCACCCGCAACGACGTCGTAACGGTTGACGTGCGCAACGGGAGCATTCGGCGCCGCGGCGTGCTGCCGGAGTGCGAGAACATCGCGTTGACACCGGACGGACAGTCGTTGTACTGCCTGCCCTCCGCGCTCAAGAGCGGTGTCCTCGTGGCCGATCCGATCGATCACGGCGTGCGATATCGCATTCCGGTGGGCGGCCGGGGCGGTCCCGGCAGTCCCCAGGGGATCGCGTTCGACTTTGCCGGAACCCACGCCTTCGTCTGCGACCGGGAATCGACCTCGGTGTCGATCATCGACACGACCGACCATGTGCTGGACCGCGCGATCGCGGTAACCCCGGGCGCAGGGCTGCGCGCCATCGCGTTCACGGTCTACTGACCTCCCCGTCCGCCCGGCGCCACCCCACCCCCGTCCGCCGAGGAGGCCCCCGTGTCCCCTGCCACCGAACAAGTCACCCTGCTCGACATGTTCAACGCCATCGACCAACCGATGGTGGAACTCCCGGACGAGTTGGTCCCCTACCTCGAGAACGTGGTCGAGCACACCGACCTGCCGCTCGGTGAGAAGCTCTACACCGCCCGCTCGCCCGGCTACGACCAACCGGGCGAGGCGAGCCCCGTGGACCTGCTGTTCGTCAAGACCAACCGGGTCGGGAACGCCTCGCTGAGTGCCGCCGTGCTCGACATCCGGATCGGCTTCGACGCCTCCGGCCTGAGCCTGGTCGGCGAGAGCATCCCCAAGGGCGCGTTCGTCTTCCCGACTGTGCGCGTCGTCTACATGTCCCGCGCGATCGTCGTGGACGAGGTGAACGAGCTCAACGCGGTGCTGCGCGGATACGGGATCACCGAACCCATGTTCCCGCTCCCGAACGTGATGACCGCGCACGCATGGCCGCAGAAGTTCACCGCGGTGCTGAGTTGGTGGGTGAACGGCGGCGAACTGCCCGGCCTGTCGATCTCACTGGACAAGGAGAAGAAGGACAAGCCGGATAGCCCGGACAAGGACATTCGGGTCCCCGGCTTGCCGGTCGGCTTCGGTCCGGTCGAGATCGCCGCCGTTCGCCGCGCCTACGACAAGAAGAAGGGGCTGCGGATCTTCCTGGTCGGCGAGTTCCGCCTCTCGGGCTTCACCTTCCAGCTCGACGGGCTCGGCATCGTCGTCCCGCTGAAAGGCGGCTTCGTCCCCAAACCCGAACTCATGGGCGCCGCACTGGATATCACCCGCCCCAAGCCACCCATGCAGATCATGGCCGCGATGCGCTGGGCCGGCGGCAGGGATCCGGAAATCGCCGGCGGCCTGGTCGGACTCGTCCGGGTGACCACACCCGCGGTGGAAGTCCTGGGCGCGGGTGGTTTCTTCCGCGCCACCGAGGGGTTCAACTCGGTGTTCCTGTACGTCGAGGCGCTGCTCGCGGGAGGCCGGTCGCTGTTCGGGCCGCCGCCGTTCACCGTCACCGGGCTGTCCGCCGGGTTCGGCATCAACAGCAGCATTCGGCCGCCCACCGCGGCCCAGTTGCCCGCCTTCCCGCTGGTGTCTCGGCTGGACAAGGCCCCGCCGACACCTGAGGATCCCGAACCCGACCCGCCGACACCGATGAACATGCTCGACAACCTCGCGGGCAAGGCGGGGTGGGTCCGGCCCGAAGACGGCTCGTACTGGGCGGCGATCGGCGTGCAGTTCACGTCGTTCCGCTTCATCGAGACCAAGGCGCTCGCGCTCGTCGAGTTCGGCAATCGGCTCAACCTGATGCTGCTCGGTCGCACGTCCGTCACCTTCCCCAGGAACGCCGACGTCGGCGGCCGGGTGCACGCTCGGCTGAACATCGACCTGCGCCTGGCATACCTCTCCGACGAGCACCTGATCAGCCTCGACGTCGCGGTCGCCCCGGGATCGTTCTTCTTCGACCCGGCGTGCGAGCTGACCGGTGGGATCGCGCTGTGCGTGTGGACCGGCGGCCGGCGCGCCGGCGACTTCGTGATCAGCATCGGCGGCTATCACCCTCAGTTCGCCCGCCCCGCCTACTACCCGACGCCCGCCCGGCTCGGCTTCCGGTGGAACCCGTGCAGCCGGGTGGTGATCCAGGCCCAGGGGTACACCGCGCTCACCCCGGGCGCGATCATGTTCGGCGGCGCGCTCGCCGCCCGCTACGAGAAGGGCCTGCTCAGTGCGTGGTTCACCGCGCACCTGGACGCGCTGATCCAATGGAAGCCGTTCTACCTCGACATCGCGATGGGTGTCTCGATCGGTGTCGCGTTCACCATCAAGGTGTGGTTCGTCAAGGTCCGGGTCTCCATCGAGGTCGGCATCAACCTGCAATTGTGGACCCCGCCGCTCGGTGGCCACGTCACCGTCAAGGTCTGGTTCATCTCGTTCGGCTTCGACTTCGGCTCGTCCCGCAAGGGCGCGCCACCCGTGCCGTGGAGCGAGTTCCAGATGCAGTTGCCCTCACCGATTCGGGCCAAGCCGGAGAAGGGCCTGCTGCTCGACGTCGACGAGTCCGAAAGCGAGGCGCGGGAGGCCGCGAAGGAGCCGCTGCTCGTTTCCTCGGACGGGTTCGCGTTCTCCACCGAGGCCGCGCTGCCGGCGTCCGTGATCCGCCTGAACGGCAAGGTGTTCGCGACCGCCCGGGAGAAGGTCGACATCCGGCCGATGCGCAAGACCGGCCTGACCTCCGAGCACATCGTCACGCTCGGCCTCGACGGCGAGGAGTTCACCCCGGACCCCAAGCTGTGGAAGCTCGGTGTCATCCGCCGCGACCTGCCTCGCGCGCTGTGGGGCAAACCGGTGATCAAGCCCTCGCCCGACGAACCCGGTCTGGAACCGGGCTTGTTCACCGGTCTGCGTGTGGAGGTCCCCGGCCCCGACCTCAGCCCCGGCCTCGGCCCGGTCACCTCGGCCGCGCTCGGCGTCGAACCCCAGGCCGAGGGTTACACGCCCCTGCGCCAAGCCGACGCCCAGGGGCCCACCCCGATCGACAACCCGGACAGCGTCGGCCTCATCGTCGACACACTCGCCGCGACCGCGACCCGACGCAGCGCCGTGTTCGACGCGCTGACCCGCCTGGGAGCCGCTCCCGGCAAGGACACCGACGGCGCGCTGACCGACTACGCGCGCCTGGTCGGCCGCAGCATGACCGACGCCCCGTTGACCACGGCCGCTCCCGCTCCGTCGACCCCGACCGTAACGAGGTGAGCCGCGTGCCCGAAGGCCTCGCATCGACCGAGCCGCCCCGACTCGACGTCACCTTCCACGACTACCTCGTTCCGCGCGCGGACCCCGGCGTGTACACCGTGCGCGCCGAGCACCTCCTCGAAGAGGCGGACGGCACCCGTGTCGACACCGAGCCGCTGCCGGCCGCCGAGCAGGAGTTCGAGATCCGGGCGGCCCGGTTCACGCTGCACGAGACGTCCGTGCACGCGTTCTACCCGCCCGCCGGCAGTAGTGGTCGCTACGACGCGGTACTGCCGCACATCACCTTGGACCGGGCGATCCTGCCGTGGGAGCGCCCGCTCACCGGCGCGCGCTCGCGCGCTCGCGCACCCTGGATCGCCCTGCTGGTCTTCCGCGAGGGCGAACTGCCCGACGACCCGGCGGCGACCGGGGAGTCCGTACTGCGCACCGTCACCGAACTGACCAGGCCCACCGAACAGGGCGTGATCGGCCCCACCCTCGACCCCGGCGGGATCACCCCCGGCATCGCCGGGAGCAAGTGCACCACCATCGACGTCCCCCGTGAGGTCTTCCGCCGGGTCGCGCCGCACCAGGAGGAGATGTACTACCTCGCGCACGTGCGCGACGTGGTCCGCCCGGTGCAGCGCGCGGACGGGGAGGTGCTGATGGAGGGCAAGTACGCCGTGGTGACCGCCAATCGCTTCCCGCGCGACGCCGGGCGCTACACCGCGCACCTGGTCTCGCTCGAAGGCTACGAGGCCCAGTTGGCCCCGGGCGCGCCCGGGAACCACCATGCACTGCGCCTGGTGTCGCTGTCCTCGTGGTCGTTCACCACCGACCTCACCAACGCGCTCGACATCCCGGAGATGCTCGGGCACCTGGTCGAACCGAGCCGAACCGGCCACCCGGAGGACCTCGCGCTGCGGATCAACCCGCCGAAGGGCGAACCCGCCGACGACGCGGAGCGGTACGCGCGGGCCCGGCTCGCGCTGGGTTACGCGCCGGTGCCCTTCCGGACCCTCTCCGGCGAACTCACCTACGCCTGGTACCGAGGGCCCGCCACCCCGGTCACCGCCCCGGACGTCCCCGATCAGGTCGGCGAGACCGGCCACACCACGGCCGACCACGCGCTGATCTACGAACAGGAGAACGGCCTGTTCGACGTCGGCTACGCGACCGCGTGGACGCTCGGCCGCACGATCGCCCTCGCCGACCCCGACTACTCGGCGCAGATCACCCGCGCCCGCCGCGAACTCGGCAACCGAGCCGCCACCCTGCGTGCGATGGCCGCCGACCCGGCGCGTGCCCGCACCGACCCCGATGCCGGCCGCGGACTCGCCGCACTGCACGAGCTCACCGCGGACGGCGGCCGTTCGCTGCGCGCGACGCTCACCGGGCCCGTCGAGCCGGGGCCCTCCCCGCGGGTGGCCGGCCGTCGTCGCCTCACCCGCGCCGAGGGCCGCGCCCTGCTCGCCGAGGAACGCTCGGTGTCCCTGCTGCGCGCCACCGCCGAACGCAACATCGGGGACATGCCGGCCTGGCTCGACGAACTCGGCCTGCTGCGCGGCATCCCGTTCTGCTACCTCGTGCCCGACCCACGCATGCTGCCGGCCGAGTCGATGCGGATGTTCCGAATCGACAAGCGCTGGCTGGACGCGGTACTGGCAGGTGCGAGCGACGTCGGCATGCACACCTCGACGGACCGCGACCTCGACCCGCAACTGCGGACCGTCGTCGCACGTGCCCGGCGTACCGAACCGCTGCCCGGCGCCGGGCTGTTGATCCACTCCGAGCTGGTCAGGGCGTGGCCGGACTTCCCACTCGTCGCCAAGACCGCTCTCGGCGCGCCGATCGCCGAACTGCGCCAGGATCGCCTGGCCCCCAACCTCATTCTCTATCTCTTCGAGGATGTCCCCGATGTGATCGAGATTCGCGAACCCGGACAGGGCATCCACTTCGGCATCGACGCGGGCGATCTGATCGGCCTGCGTAGCCTGGGCGGTGCCGACCAGCCCCCGCTGGGCGAGTCCACCGGCGAATTCTTCCCGGACCCCGATCATTCGGACGGGGACACGGTGTTCGGCGAATACCTGCGCGAGCGCCCGGACGGTGGAACCCCGGACGTGCTGCGCCTGCTCGGCGAAGACGGCTTGGTCCCCGACTTGGCCGCCGCGTTCGCCATGGACGACCTCACCCCATCACAGTTCGCCCTGCAACTGATCAACGCCCCGGTGCTACAACGCATCGCGCCGAAGCCGCCCGCCTTCCCGACCGCCGGGACCGTCACCACCACCGGGAGCCCGCGATGACAGACACCGATCCCGATCTGATCGTCCCCGTACGGCTGCACGCCCTGGTGGTCAACGAGACCGTCAAGGAAAGCGAAGCCTTCATGCGGTGGCAGCCCAACTTCGACGACATGCTGAAGAAGAAGACCGCGGCCGAACCCGCGCCCGGCAAGGACACCAGCGGAATCGCGCACGGCGTGCACGTGCAGTGGCAACTACCCGAGGCACTGACCTCCGGGCACTACGACCCCGACACCGGCGAGACCACCTTCCCACTGGTGCCCAATCGCTGGCTCGTGGTCCGCCATCACACCGTGCCCTCGCCACGCCCCGGGGCGGGGCAGACCCGGGCCGCTGCCTGGCTGATCCACAGCGACTATCTGCAACGAGCACACGGCATCCCCGGCAAGCGGGGCGCGTCCCCCTTCCTGTTCGAAAATCCCGAAACCGGCGAGCTCGGCGAGGACTGGATCGGCCGCGCGCACGATCTGCGCGGGGGTGGGTGGACCGAGCCCGCGCCGGTCGAGCCGTTCCTCACCGCGATCGGCCCCGGGCTGCCCGCGTTCGCCGGCTTCCAGCCCTACCACCAGAACGTGTTCTCCTTCCACGACACGCTCACCGACCTCACCGGCGACGGCCACAACGTGCCCGCGCCCACCACCCTGAGCTACTTCGTGATCGGCTGGTACGCCGACGACACCGCCGAATTCCTGCGCCGGGCCGTCGAGATCCCCGGTCTGCTTCCGCCCGAGGCAGAAGGTGACGACGACCTGCTGCGGGCCTTGCGCTGGGGCCTGCCCGGGTACACCGACCTGCCCGAGGACCATGACCCGCCCGCCGGTGTCGGTCCGCAACGCTCGGTGTACACCGGAACCGCGCTCGGTATCCCGTGGACTTACTACAACTGGTCGCCCCCGTCCGACATCCCCGATCACGAGGTCGGCCTCTCGGTTGCCGTCGGGCACAGCACCGCCGACGCGCTCGGCGACATCGCCGCACGCCAGTCTCGCTCGGCTCGTACCGGGGAACTGATCAAGGCCCTCTACCACGGCACGATCGACGGCTTCGACCAGGCCGAAGGCGGCTACGACCTGGACGAGATCACCCGCCGCGCCTGGTTCTCCGCATCCGCGTCCGGCTACTCCTGGCAGATCGTGCCCCGGCCCACCGACAGCCCCGAACCCACCCGAGCGGCGCCGACCAACACCCCGCAGTGGCTGGCCGAACTCAACGTCCGCCAGCGCCGATACGACGCTGCCGGTCGCGAACTCGCGTACGTGCAGGAGCGGTTGCGTACTCTGTGGTGGCTCAAGGGCCTGCCCGGCGAGCATCCCGAGGGCTTCGACGAGGCCGCCGCGTGGCAACTCGAACCGGACAACGAGGACACTCCGGCCGAGCGAGCCGACACGCTCCTCGCCGAACTGGACGACTTGCGCGGCCACATCCCCCAGGGCACCACCTCGGAGCAGATGCAAGCGGCGATCGACCGCTTCGCCGCCGACCACCACCTGCCCGCCCACCTCGAACTGCGCCGCGTCGCGGACCCGCCCTTCCACCGCACCGGCGACCCCGTCGTGCTGATCACCGGGGCAGGCGCCAAGGAGCCGCTGACCCGCGACCCGGAAGACCCGCTGCCCTGCCGTACCGTGTCCGGGCTGTTGTCCGCACTGCGGGTGAACGACCAGTGGGACGACACGAGCGTTCCGCCGCCTCCGTTGGATCGGCCCGAGCTCGGCGCGATCGACGTGCCCAACCTGCCCGTTCCCGGGCCGGCGCTGCTCGCCGAGTTCGCGCTGCTCGACCGGGCCGCCCGCACGCCCGCCATCGGCGACCCGGAACAGCGCAGCGCGCTCGAGGTGGCCCTGAAGACGCCGACCGAACACATGCAGGGAGTGCTCGCCGAGTACACCTCGGTCTGGCGCCAGCCCTGGCTGCCCATGTATCTGCAATGGGACCTGCGCTATCACCCGATCCCGTACCAGGCCGAGGACGGGACTCGCAACTGGTCCTTCACCGGCAGCGAGTACTGCTGGAAGGGGACCGGGGCAAATCCCGGCAACGGCGAGGACGGGCCGCAGTGGATCCCGTTCGGCGCACGGACCTTCCTCACCCCGAGTGCCCCGTACGTACTGGCCAAGCAGATCGACCGGCTGACCGAAACGTACGCCACGACCAGCGCCGAACGCGCGGGCCTGCGCCTGCTCCGTAATACCTACGCCGAGCTGGACGTACTCGCCCAGACCCTCGACGGCTTCAACGACACCCTGCTCATGCGCGACATCGGCGCCCGTACCGCGACCCCGGAGGCGGTGGCCCGGTTGACCGGGGAGGCCGGGCACGTCGCGTCACCCGGAACACCGGGCGACGACGTCGACTTCCGCTTCCAGCCGGTCCGCGCGGGCCAGTTCTACTTCCGCGACCTGCGCATCATCGACCGGTTCGGGCGCTCCGTCGTGATCGCCACCCCGGAAGGCGACGCACACCTGCAATTGCGGCTCGTGCCGGTGGACAGCACCAGACCCAGCGCTCCGCTGGACGGGGGCATCGAGGCGCCCGAACGATTCGCGCAACTGCCACCCAGGCTGCTCCAGGACGCGCGGGTACGAATGCGGACGGTATCCGGTCGCGACGACGCGGAGAGGCCCGCCGATCGCGCCGGTCGCGTGGGTGCCCCGGACAGCCCGCTCGTCGGGTGGGTGCTGATCAACAAACTCGACGACAACCTGCTCGTATACGGTCCGGGCGGGGAGGCGTTCGGCGAGCTGCGGATCATCCGCAATGCCGGCGGCGACGAAGAGACCGCGTGGACACCGCTGCCCTCCTCTCCCTATCACGAGGAGACCGACGAAGCCTTCGGCGACGATCACCCGCACCTGGCCGGCTTCGTCCGCGGGCTCGTCGGCCCCACCGGTCCGTACACCGCGCTCCTTGCCACCATCGACGCGGGCGTGGAGAGCATGACCGACACCGGTGCCCAGGACGATCGGGCGCCGGCGCGACTGGTCGGCCGGCCGGTCGCGCTCTACCGCATGCGGATCGACGTCGAACTGCGCGGGGACCCGTTGAGCAACCCCGGCTGGGACTACGCCCTCGGGCAATCCTCCGAGGAATACCCCGACTATCGGTGGCCGATCCGGTTGGGCAACCCGGACCAAGTCACCGACGGGCTCTTCGGTTACTACGCGAGCGCCGGGGGACCCGGCGGCAAGACCGACTACAGCCGGCTGCACGTCGTCGAGCCCGCGATCGAGGACCCCTACCTGGTCGACATCGACAACGGCTCGGGACTGGAACTGCCCGCCCGACCGCCGGGCGACGAGGCGGTCTCGCACCACCTCACGATCCTGGCCGACCCGCACAACCCGATCCACGCGACCACCGACATCCTCCCGGTCACCGACCTCGAACTGCCCGTCGATCTCGTACACCGGGCGCTGTTGCGGATCCGCGCCGCGTTCCGACTCAACCCGCTGCTCGCACCGACCCGGATCCCGGCGACCGAGCCGGGTCGCCGCAACGGTGGGTGGTCCCCCGGGCCCGGTACCTTCGGCGACGAACAGCCGCTGCCCGACGAGATGTTGGTGATGATTCGGCCCGCGGCGTGGCACGGCACGTGGACCTGGGCCGAGCCGCTCTCGGCCGCGGACGGGCACTGGCACGAGCGGGCGATCCTGGCCGCCGACACCGACCCGCACTCCGACGATCCGGCCCCGTACGCGCGTGCCGGCTACCTGCTGCTGCAACCGGCCCAGGCCGCCGACGAAGAGGAGGAACTCGCGTGATCCTGCACTCCCAGGACGGCGACACCGTACTCACCTACACGTTGACCCCGGTGCCCACACCGGTCAACGTCAGCACCCCGCAGAAGCCCGAGCCCCTCCGACTCGAACTCACCATCAGAGGCGACGCCGACACACCCGTGTACCTGGATCGGGTCGACATCGCCCTCCCGCACGGCACCGGCGAGACCCACCTGACCAATACCGCCGTCACGTCGATCAACACGACCACGGACTACGAGTCCCCGCCGGACCAGAGGTGGAGCACGGACGCGAGTCTGGCCGACAACATCGCCACCGTCACCTTCAGTGCCCGGCAACCGGTCTACGCGGACGGCGACTTCACGGTCACCCTGATCGTCTACGCCTTCCTCGTCAACGAGGTGGTCGGCACCGCCGACGTCCTGGTCACCGAGTGGACCTCGCCCAAGGACGGCGACGAACCCACCGACCGGTCGACGGGGTTCCCGATCGACAAGTGGCCCGCGGACTTCACCTTTCGCAACTTCCGCCCGGACAAGGTCACGGTCGCCAACGGCGAGAGCGTAACGCTGCGCTGGGAGCGCAGCCGAGGCCCGAAGTACACGCTGTACTGGGACGGCGGATCCCAACCCGTCGACAACCTCAGCTCGTGGCCCTCGCACGACCTCGAGCACACCACCGGCTTCATGCTGGTCGCCGTCGACGGCACCGGCACCGGCAGGCGGACCTACGCGCTCACCACCGCCGTCACGGTCACCGAGCCCAACCTGCTCGTCGGCAACCTCGACGTCAACGGGGTCACCCAACTCCAAGGCCCGCGACACCAGTTCCCGCTGCCAGGGGTCGGAACCTCGCAGTACTACAAGGCGTACACCGACGGCACGCTCGTCGGCTACCTCTCCGGCCGCAGCGGCGCGCCGGGCGCGACCCTGGCCGCCACCGTGTACCGGGCCGGCCAGAACGAATACACGATGCGGTTCACCTCCGAGAACCCCGCGGCGAAGCCGCCCGACGAGACCCCGATCACCGTGCCTGTCCCGCAGGACGCCGAAGTACTGCTGTACTTCGGCGGCCAGAGCGGCGACACCCTCGACCTGGTCTGGTTGCCACAGGGCACCGGCGAGTTCGAGGTGATGACCCGATGACCCCGGCATCCGAAGCGCTGCTCGCCTACACCCTCACCACCGATCCCGACCCGATCGAGACCGGCCGGCCCGCCACGCTGCGCCTGGTGGCCCGGGGCGGCGACACTCCCGCGTACTGCCGCCGGATCACCCTGGGCGTGCCCACCGGAACGGGCGCGGGCGCGCTCACCGACAATCCAGCGGCGATCAGCCCTGCGCCGGTCCAGGGTGGCGGCCATCAGGACCAGGGCGGCGGCTGGACCATCGCCCGTGCCACGCCGGCCGGCCGGGCCGACTTCACGGCCACCCCGACCGCGGCTCGGGGCTGGCTCGCGGGCGTCACCCCGCTCACCCTCGAACTCGGCACGATCGCCGTCAACGGGGCGCTCGGCGGCACGGCGCTGACCGTCATCGAGGAGACCAGCGCCAATGGCACCGACTGGGCCACCCGCACGATCGAGCTTGCGGTGCCGAAGTTCCCCGCCGACTTCGTCTTCCGCCACTTCGCCCCGGACGAGATCCACGTGCCCAACGGCGATCCGGTCAGGCTCACCTGGCAGGGTTCGCCCGCGACCTACACGATGCGCTGGGGCCGGCAAGGCGAGTGCGACGTCAGCGACGCCAAGGAATGGGTCTCCCCAAGCCTGTACGACACCACGACCTTCCGCCTCGCCGCCACCCTGCCCGGCAGTACCGCCGAACGCGTCCTGACCACGACCGTGACGGTGTTCCGCCCGCACCTGCGCGTCCGCGATCTCAGCGCCCGCCGCAACGTTCACATGATCGGCGCCGACCAGCGCCTGGACCCACCCCAACCCGATCGTCCGCTGCGACTACGGGCCGGGACCGACGGCATCCTGGTGGGTCACGTCAAGGCGAAGGCAGGCGCCGCCCCGGCCGCGATCAGCGTCACGACCGCCGCCGGCACGACCGTCGAATACGCGCAGACCTTCACCTCCGACAACCAGGACACCTCGCGGGTCCCGGCGGAGACCCCCTTCCATGTCCCCATTCGTCGAGGCGCGACCGTCGACATCACCGCCGTGGGGACGGACGCCGACGATTTCGGCCTCACCTGGCTGCCGCTGGGGACCGGCCGCCTCGACCCCGCCCACTGACCGACCAGGGGCCGCACGGAGGGCGGCCGGGTGACGGCGGCGTCCTTGGGGCGGGTCACACGCCGGTTTGGCCCCCGGTCGGGGCGGCGGAAGGTCCGTCGGTGGCGAACGACCACCTGCCGGGTCCTTGTCCTTGCGCCAAGCGAGCAACAGCGGCTCGATCAAGGCTTATCGGACATCCGTCGGATCCGAGGGACATGGCCTTGACTCGCGGACACTCGTCGGCCCTGTGGGTGCCGAATATCCATCCGCGCAGGTGAGAGCGCCTTCAGCGGCTGCACGCGAGCGGTGTCATAGATCCCCTGGCCGGGCGCGGTCGCCCGCCGTGGCAGCATGATCATTCGTGCTGCTTCGACTCGCCTACCTCACGGTCACGAACGCGTTCGCCGCATCGCGGCTGCTCCCGATGAGCGACCGCGACAAGGACGCCGAGATTCTGGCGTTGCGCCACCGGCTCACCGTCTTGGAACGGCAGCTCGGGGACCGGCGGCCGCGGTTCACCGCGGCTGACCGGGCCTGGCTCGCCGCGCTGCTGCACCCGCTGCCGCGCCAGGTGCTGCGACGGCTCCGGCTGACCGTGCACCCCGACACCGTCCTGCGGTGGCACCGCCACTTGGTCCGCCGCCGGCACGCGGCTGCGTCCCGTCCGAAACGACCCGGGCGTCCGTCGACGGTCCGCTCGATCCGCGTCCTGGTGATCCGGCCGGCGCGGGAGAACCCGGCCCGGGGGCTACCGCCGCATCCACGGTGAACTCGCTGTCCTCGGCCTGCGCGTCGCAGCCTCCACCATCCGGGAGCTCCTCAAGGACGCAGGCATCGACCCCGCACCCGAGCGCGGCGCCGCCACCTGGGCCGCGTTCCTGCGCTCCCAGGCCGAGGCGGTCCTCGCGTGCGACTTCTTCGAAACGGTCACCCCGAACGGGCAGCGTCAGTACATCCTCGCGGTCATCGAGCACGCCACCCGCCGGGTCCGGGTCCTCGGCGCCACGCCGCACCCGACCGCCGTGTGGGTGGCCCAGGCCGCCCGCAACCTCGCCATGGACCTCGAAGACGCCCAAGCCAAAGCCGCGTTCCTCATCCGCGACCGGGACGGGAAGTTCCCCGGGCTGTTCGACGAGATCCTCGCCGACGCCGGGATCCGCACCGTCGTCACCGGCGTCCGCATACCCCGTATGAACGCGATCACGGAGCGCTGGGTCCGCACCTGCCGCCACGAACTCCTCGACCGCACACTGATCTGGAATCAGCGTCACCTGCTCCGTGCGCTGCGCGAGTTCGAACGGCATTACAACGCGCACAGGCCGCACCGAACGCTCCAGCAGGCGGCGCCGCTCCGTGCGCTGCCCGAGCCGATCACCGACCCCGACGAACTCCAGCGGTTGCGCATCCGCAGACAGGACCGACTCGGCGGCACCATCCATCAATACCGACATGCCGCCTGACCAGCCCGGATGCGGTTTCCGGCCCCCACAGCGCTCGCTCATGTGGGCCAGGCCCAGCATCGCGGCCTCCTGCGCGCCGAGCGCCCCGAGTTCGGCCGCCTTCGCCCGCCGCCGTTGGCCCAGCGTCGTACCCGCCGGATCGTAGGCCGGCCGCGGCTCGCCGGGCAGGGCCCGCGAGTGGTGACCACCCCGGTAGCCGGTCTCCGCCTCCAGCATGTGTGCAGTACGCAACCGGAGCTGCGCACGCTGGACCTCGGTCAGGTCCGCCTCGGTCACCGATCGGAACGGACGTTCCGCACCGGACGCCGGGATCGTTCGCACCGGGCGGCAGTCGGGGTGGTGCATCAACCATCGGATCGGCCGCCGCTGCCGTTCGCCCTCCGCGTCCCGCAGGACGACCAGTCCCCGCTGTGCTTCCACGGCATCGACGGTCCACTCGACGCCGTTCAGCCGAAGACCCGTTCCCGCAGCCAGGTCCAGCCGTTGGTACCTCACGACCTACCCCTTCCCGCTCTCGCTCCCGGCCCACACCGGCGAGGAATCCCCCAACGGCGCGGCCAGGTCCACGGCCAGGCGCCGGTGCCAGATCAAGTGCAGCGCATGGGCACGAGCCACCACCGGCCACGGTGTCGCCGCAACCAACTCCCCGAATGCCAAGTGTCCTTCCTCCGCCGCCGCGATCAACGGCCCCTGCACTCCCAGGAGATCCTCCAGGGGCCGGCGTTGGGCCGACAGGGCATCCAGCACGCCGCACACGTGTCTCCGCCATCCCGTCACCACCGCGTAGCGCCATCCGCAGGCGGCAGCCGCCTCCTCGGCCGCGGCGAACCCCAGCACGTCGCGCTCCCCGATCAGGCGGCGCGGGCGGACGTCGAGGAGCCACCGAGCCCCGTCCGGCCGGATCGCCAGGAAATCCGGCGTATGCCTCCCGCGTCCCCCTCGGTGCTCGAACTCCAGTCGGAACGGTTGTGACAGCACCTCGGCCACGCGCAGAAAGTCCAGCGCGAGCAGCAACCGCTGTTCCTCCAACGACTCGAACCCGTGATGACGGCCCGTGGAGACCATGAACTGCAGACCCGGCCGGTGCCGCTGACGCGCCCGCCAGGTGAAGCCCCTGACCGACTCGGACTCCGACACCGGAACCGCCGCCAGATCACGGACCGGCCACACCACCTCGCCACCCGCGAACCGCCACACCGCCGTCCATCGGCGCAGCGATCCCTCGCCCCGCACCAACAGAGCCCGCACCGCGTCGGGGATCGCGTACGAAGCAACGAGCTGATCCAACCCGCACGCATCCGACCGCACGCCAACAAACGCGTCCATCCCACCAGCACAGCACTACGACACCCGCAGCAGGGCGATTTCCGTCTATATGCTCACTCCACGTACCAAAACGGGCAACGGCTGGCCCACGTGGCCAACAACCGCTGCCCATGGCCACCTAACGCTGACCGTCGCAGACACAGCGATACCCAACCCCCGTTTTGTAAAATCTGAGTATGATTCAAGTTCTGAGAATGTCTTATCCGTGGTAGGATCGCGGGTAGGAGGTGGAACATGTCCGACTCGCTCTTCGATGCGGTGGACGCTCTGCTGGCACAGGCCCAAAGCGATCTCCCGCCCCCCGCCGAACGCACCCGGCTGCGCAAGGCCGGCGGCTTCACCCAGCAGCAGGTAGCCGACGCCCTGGGCGTCACCCGCGTGACGATCGTGGGCTGGGAAGCCGGCCGCACCGAACCCCGACCACCCCAACGCCCCGCCTACGCCCGACTCCTCGAGGGCCTCGCCGAGCGCTACCCCACACTCGACCCGGCCGCCGACACCGCCGGGACCGGGACCGTGACCGTCGAGCCGACGCGGATCGAACCCGCCGTCGACGAACCCGGCCCGACGGCCCCCGAACCGCAAGCGCAGCCAGCCGCCCCCGCGCCCGACCCGACGACCGCCTCGACCACCACGACGCCGATCGCCGAGCCCGTCGTCACGGCGGCCGCGCCCTGGACCCGCACACCGACCACACCCCCCGCCGCACCCGCAGCCGCGCCGAAGTCCACGCCGACGCCGTCGCGAGCGGCATCGGTGGACCGCCGCGCCCCGGCCGGCACGACGTCGCCGAGCGGGCCCGCCAGGGCGGCCGCGAAGACCGAGGACGTCGACGCCAAGCCCGCGCGTTTCCCGGCGGGCCCGCTCGCGGTCCTGGACGTCGACACCGACACCACCACGCTCCTCGCGCACCTGGCCGACGGCACCGTGCTGCCCTGCCCGGCGAAGTCGCTGCTCACGGTCGTGTCCTGGGCCCTGGACGCGGGCCTGGGGGCGGAGCGCCTGCACCGCGCCGGCCGCGACGCCGACCCCCTGGTCGTCGTCACCGCCGCCGCAGCCGAGCGCCTGCGCCTGCCGGCCGAGCTCGACGACCGCAAGCACCTGCGGCTGACCGAGTCCCACCCCGTCGTCAAGCAACTCCTCAAGCCCGGCTGGAAGCTCACCAAGCGCGGCTTCGGGTCCTGGACCAAGGTCTACAAGCCCGTCGACGGCGGCCGCCGCCAATGCGTGCAGTTCGCCTTCCTCGGCTGGGACGCCCTCGACACCCGCTCCTGGGCCGACGCCGCCACCCTGCCCGCACCCGAACTCGCCGCCCTGCTCGGCGCGTACGCCACCCGCGTGGTCACCCCCCGCGGCTCCACCGCCGCCGCCGGCCTCGCGTTGATGACCGAGCTGCGCCCGCCGACCCAGGCCGTCAAGGACGAGACCACCGGGACCTGGCGCTCCGGCCCCGTCGCCGGCTCCCTCCTGGAAGCGGTCGACCCGGCGCCGCCCGAGGCGGTTTCGGAGCACCCGATCGCGCAGGACCGCGACGAACGCGACGTGATGGTCGAGGAGGCCTACGTGTGGTCGCGCGAGCTCCACGCCGTCACCGATCCCGAAGGCGAAGCCCCCTACGCCATCGGCCTGGACGTCAACGCCGCGTTCCTCGCGGCCGCGTCCCGCCTGCCGGTGGGCATCGGCGCCCCGGTCCACGTCACCGGCCCGCGGTTCGACCCGAAGATGCCGGGCTGCTGGTACGTCGACCTCTCCGACGTCCGGGTCGACCCGCGCCTGCCGTCCCCGTTCACCCCGAATGGGATCGCACCGACCGGGCCCGGCTGGTACGCCACCCCCACCGTCGCCTACGCCGCCGAACTCGGCGCGACCGTGCAGCCGTTCGAGGCGTGGATCCGGCCGGAGAACGGCCCCTACCTCGACCCCTGGTACACCCGCCTGCGCGAGGCCTACATGACCACCATGTCCCGCCTCGGCGTCACCCCCGACCTCACCGACCAGGCCTTCCTGGACGCCATGGCCGGCCACAAGCAGATCGACCCCGCCGAGGCCATCGTGCTGGCCGCGATCAAGGCCACCGTCAAGGGCGGCATCGGCAAACTCCGCGAACGCCCCCAAGGCGCCGCCCACCACGGACGCGGCGAACGCTGGGCCGCCCTGGAACGCCCCACCTGGCGCCCCGACATCCGCGCCGCCGTCATCTCCACCGCCCGGGTCGGCATGCACCGCAAGATGCGCAAGTTCGCCGCCGCCACCGGGCTGTACCCGCTCGGGATCCTCTCCGACTGCGTCGTCTACGCCTCCCCCGGACCCTCCCCGCTCGACCTCCTCCCGCCCACCGTCCCCGGGCAGCCGGTCAAGACCGGGTTCCGCCTCGGCGCCGGCCCCGGACTGGTCAAACACGAGGGCACACAGACCATGGAATGGGTCCTCCAGGGCCTTGCCAACAACCCGCCCGTCAACCCGGCCCGCCACATCAAGGACGGCGTGGACGCCGTCGCCGAAGGCGAATAGGAGACCGCCGTGGGCAAGATCGGCGACGGCTTGGACCAGGCCGCCCAACACGTCCTCACCCGCAAACCACCACAGTCGACGAAGGCCCGCATCCGGTTCCTGCTGAGCAAGAACCGCGGCAGCACCCGGAAGGTCGCCGAACGCCTCGGCGTCAGCCAACGCTCCGTCGAGCGCTACCTCAAGGGCGACCGCAAGAACCCGCCCCGACCCGTCAACAACCGCATCGACGCCGAGGTCCGTCGTCTGTGGCAGCCCCAGGTCCGCCGCCGGGTCGAACAGCGCGCGGCCGCCACCGGCGGCGTCATCGTCGAGACCAGGGCCAGATTCGGGTTCTCCTCGGCGGCCGGCTCGACCGACGACCCCCGGATGCGCCGCATTACGCAGCCGCTGTCGCCCACCCACGCCCAGGAGTTGTTCGACGCCCACCACGCCGGGGCGCCCGAACGTGAGCTGGAGCGCATCGTCGCCGCAGGCCTGCAACAGGCCTACTTCCAGGAGGGCGGCACTCGGGCCGGCGATCTGGAGGCAGTCGAGCTGACCGACGTGGACTATTGCGAATTCGATATCCGAGGCTGAAGTCGAACGCACGTGTGCCCCGCCGTCCTGGGACGCCGTTGGCGAATTCGAGGGCTACTTCGCCCCGTCGAGCTTCGGCTCGGCGGGGCGAAGTGCTGCGAAGTGGCTGGTGCGGGTGTGGGCTCGGGGTGTGTCGGTGAGGTGGGCGTCGATGCGGGCGAGGTTGATCGCGGCACCGGTGAGCTGGTGCTGCAAGCTGGTCTTGGCGAGTCCTCGGTAGCGGGATCTGCGCAGGCCGCAGCGTTGAACGCCTTGGGAAATGGTTCCTTCGACCCCCGCGCGGATCTTGTAGCGTTCCTTCCAGTCATCCGTCTGCTGCAGGGTGCGGGCTTGACCGATGGCCCGGTGCTCCTCGTGGTGGCGAAAGGTCAGCTGACGGTATTGCGCCTTCGGGGAGTCGACGCAGTCCCGAAGATGCGGGCAGGGCCGGCAGTGGGTGGGCGAGAACTTCACCCGGACCACGGGGGTGCCGCGGTGGGACAACGTCGGCTTCCATTGGTCGGCGGTCCGGCCGCCAGGGCAGGTGACGTGCCGATTGTCCCAGTCGATGGTGAAGGCGGCCTGGCCGAAGGGCCCGCCTGCCGTGCTCCCCTGGGCGGTGGTGTCCGTTCCGATGGGGCCGTGCAGTTCGATGCCGTACTTGGCGCGGGCGTTCACGATCTGGGCGCCGGTGGGGTATCCGGCGTCGACCCAGTGCTCGCCGGGCAGGCAGTCCCGTTCGGCCAGGGACGTGTGGATCTCATCGGTTACGAGGGTGTCGGGGACGGTGGCGAGGGTGGTGACCACGTTGGTGACCAGGTTGGGGGCGTCGGGCTCGCAGGTCTCGGTGAGGTGGACCTTGTAACCGTCCCAGAGGGTGTCGCGTTTCACGCTGCCTCGTGCCTGCGGATCATAGGGCGTGACCAGGCGCTTTGCTCCCGGCGGCCGGTCTTTTGGGTCTCGGCGGGCCACCTCGCCGTCGACCAGGTGGAACTGCTGGACCCACACCCGGCGCAGGACCTCCACCTGCTCCAGCGTCCGCAGTTCCCGGGGTGCCCGGGGCGAGAACACGGCCGTGAGCAGCCGCATTCCGTCCGCCCCGACCCGCTGTCCGACCTCGTCCCGCTTGGTGCGCGCCTTGGGGAAGCGGGAGTCCTCGGCCCGGGTCGCGTAGTGCCGGAACCAGTCCGGCTCGGCGACCTGCGCCGTCCAGTCGGGGGCGGCCCGGGCGAGCGCGTTCAACGCTGAGCGCATCGTCTCGGACACCATCTCCAGCCAGCACAGTTCTCGGGCTGCCGATAGGACGTGCGTGGAGTCGGTCCGGGCCCGGCCGGTGGTCTTGAGCAGTCCGTGTTCCCGGGCTGCGGTCAGGACGCCGTCCAGCACCTGCCGCCCGGCGTCCGCTTCGACCAGGCGGTCCCTGAACTCCGACAGCAGCGAGAAGTCGAAGCCTGCGTCGTCGAGTTCCAGCCCGAGGGCGTACTTGAAGTCGATCCGGGCCCGCACCGCTTCTGCGGCCTGGCGGTCGGTCAGCCCTTCCACGAACTGCAGGACCAGCACCAACGCCAACCGGCCCGGTGACCAGGCGGGCTTCCCCCTGGCCGGAAACAGGCCGGCGAAGTCCTCGTCCCGGAACAACACCCCCAACTCGTCTCCGCCCCTGACAACCGCCCTGGCCAGTCCTTAACTTCGGAGGGTCTGCACCCAATTCCGTTGCGTAAGCGGAATCCCTTCACCTACTTCCGCAAACTCCTTGATTCAGTCACGGGCTGCCGCCAAGATCATTCCCGTCTCTAGTCCATCCATCCGGTTAGGGGAACTTGTGGCGGAGTACCTTCGCGAAGCGTTCGGAGATGCCGAGTACGTGACGCGGGATCTGTCGGAAGCGGACATTCCGCTGATCATCGGCTACTGGGCCGGCGCGAGCGATAGCTGGCTCGAAGGCCTCAACGTGAGTCGCCAGCGGCTCGGCAGCGAGGCGGACATGCGGGCCCGGTTCTCGAACATGATCCGCGGCGTCGGCGATGCCGATCGCGTCGCGTTCGTCACCGAGTGCAACGGTGACGTGATGTCCTACTCGAACATCCACATCGTCGACAACGGCGCTGCCGCCTACCTGCACGGCCATGTCATTCGAAAGGACATGCGCGGCAAGGGAGTCGGCAGCGTCCGGTTCTCCAGCATGCTGCGGATGATCATCGACGAGTTCGGCGTGAAGACGGTCATCGCGGAACCGCTCGCATCCAACGTCGCGGTCAACCGCCTGCACCAGAGCTACGGCCTGACGCCAGACCGCAAGTGGCTCGACACACCTGACGGCCTGGCCGAACCAGGCTGGTACAACCTGTACTACTTCACCCGCGACGTCTTGGATTCTGCGGATGTCCGCGCAACACGGGCCAGGGGCCTCCAGAAGATCGAAGCCGGATCCGCCTGACCAGGCAAGGACGCAGATGCCGCTTCCACTCGCCGCGGCGCGCCTCGTGGGCGTCGCTCGGCGGTTATCCATGGGGGATTCATGACGTTAGCCCTCGACCAACGACAAGGCCTCGTCGAGTCCGAGGTTCGCTACTACGCCCGCAAATGGCCTGCCACGTTCACCCGGGCGGCCGGACCGTTCATGTATGCCGCCGATGGACGGCGGTTCATCGACTTCTTCTCTGCCGCCGGGTCGCTGAACTACGGTCACAACCATCCTGTCCTTGTCGACCGGATGATCGAACTACTCGCGCAGGAGCGTGTGCTCCAGGGGTTGGACATGGCCACGCCGGAACGGGCGGCCTTCCTTGAGATCTTCGGCCGCAATGTCACATCGCGGATCCCGGGGAGCTGGCGCGTCCAGTTCACCGGGCCCACCGGTGCGTCGGCGGTGGAGGCGGCACTGCATCTGGCGCGCAAGACCACCGGGCGCAGCAATGTCGTGAGCTTTACCAATGCGTTCCACGGTATGTCGCTGGGGGCCGCGAGTGTCTCCGGGAGATCGCGGGCTCACGGCCGAATCGGCGTGGAGTCCACGGTCCTTCCATTCGACGGGTATTTCCCGAGCGGGCCCACCGCGGTCGAGATGTTGCAGCGTTACCTGGACGACCCGAGTTCGGGCCTGGCTCCTCCGGCCGCAATCATCGTCGAAGCCGTGCAGGCCGAGGGCGGAGTCCGGGTCGCCGGAGACCGGTGGTTGGCGGACCTCGCACTGCTGGCCCAGGCGCGAGGGATTCCGCTAATCCTCGATGATATCCAGGCTGGTTGCGGGCGTTCCGGAGCATTCTTCAGCTTCGAGAGGTCGGGTATCGCCCCTGACTTGGTCTGCCTTTCCAAGTCGCTCAGCGGCTCCGGGCTGCCGATGTCCGTCCTGCTCATCCGCGAAGGGCTCGACGCCTGGGAGCCCGGAGAGCACAGCGGTACATTCCGAGGTCAGGGCCTGGCGCTAGCAACGGCGTCGGCGGCTGTCGAGCACTTCTGGGGCGACGACAAGCTGGAGCTGGGGGTCGCGGAGAAGGAACAGGTCATCCGCGATCACCTGGAACGCATCGCCGACGAGTTGGCGGCTGTCACCGGTTCGCGTGGCCGCGGCATGCTGCACGGGCTCGAGTGCCAAGACCAGGAGTCCGCCGACGCCGTCGTCCACGAGTGCTTCACTCGAGGGCTGATCGTGGAGACCGCCGGAGCGCTCGGCAACGTGGTCAAGCTCCTGCCCGCGCTTACGATCGACGAGGATGTGCTGGCGGAAGGGCTGGGGATCCTCGGCGCCGCAGCCCGCGACGTGCTGGCCGGTGGCCGGCGATGAACTTCGTCGTTGAGCACCGTGCGCCGTCGGCGCACGTCGGTCAGTGGGTGCGCGCGCACGCGGGCCGATGCCATGTCTACCGCGGCGTGCTGAAGGACTCGGCCGCGCTGCGCCGATGGTCGACGGCGGAACTCGCCGAGCAAGCAGGCAGTCAACGCGTACGGGTCAAGTCGTACGCAGACGGCCGGATCAGTGTCGATACGGTCCCGTTCGGCGACTATGTGGCATCGCTAACGAGCGACCAGGGCGACCGGCCTGAGAGTCGTTACCTGCACGACGTCCCGCTCCTCGAAGTCTTCCCGGACGCCCGGGGCCTTGTCGGCGACATCCCCGCCGGATTCGTTCCACGCTGGTACGCCGACGGCTGGGAGCGTTTCGCACAACTGTTCATCGGCCCCGCAGGCGCACGGACACCGTTCCATTTCGACTGCCTGCTCACGCACAACTCGTTCTTCCAGGTCGACGGCACGAAGCGGTTCTACCTGGTTCCCGCCCGATACCGGACGGCGAGCTACCTTCGCGACTGGCGCTGGTCCCAAGTCGACGCGGCGCGCCCTGATCTCGCGGCCTTCCCCGAATTCACCGGCGTACCCGTCCACCAAGTGGACGTCGGCCCCGGTGATGTGCTGTACATGCCGCCCGGAACGCTGCACCAGGTCCACAGCCTGACCGCGAGCGTGTCCTTCAACATCGACTGGCATACACGCACCAGCGTGCTGACCGCACTGGCCGCCGCTTACCGGGGCATGCCCGCCGAGAACACGCGCTACAACCTCATGATCGCCGGAGGCCTCTTCGGACGCGGCCGGCCGCACGAAGTTCTGCGCCGCTACGGCTCGTATCTGTCCTACGTCTCCTGAGCGCGTCGCGCTCCCGCCCCGATTGGCGACAACCGATGACCCAGGCAATCAGCGACACACATCTCGCCGAGTACCACAAACATGGCTACACCGTCGTCGAGCGGTTCTTCTCCGGCGACCAGCTCACACGCTGCCGCGACGAGATCGAGCAGCTCCTGGCCGTCTCCGAACCGGACGAGCGGTCGCACGTCGAACACACCTTTCCCCTCGGAGTCGCCAGCGTCATGAGCCGGTCCTTCAAAGGGATCAGCGCGGTCGACAAGGACATCCACACGGACGCGCTCAACGCCACGTTCGTCGACGAGCACCTACTGGACTTCGCACGCCAGGTGATCGGCGTCGAGCACCCGCTGATGGTCTTCGGCTACCTCAGGGCCAAATACCCCGGCGGAGCCTTCGACCAGCCGCTGCACCGCGACATTGACAACACCTATGTCGTCCCACGCGAAGACCCCAGGCACCACCACCTCCAGGCATTCGTGTACTGGGACGACGTCACCGAGGAGCTCGGCCCGACCACGGTCGTCTCGGAAGCCGCGGGCAAGGGGGCCCCGCCCGTCCTGGGACGCGACCGCGACCACCTCTCCCGGTTCTTCGGCGCACGGCCGTTCGACGACAACGCCCTCAGGCCCGATCTCTACGATGCCGAGCACAAGGTGCTGGTGCCGGCAGGCTCGGTCCTCCTGTACTCGATGAACACCCTCCACCGCGGCACCCATTTCGCCGCACCGCACGGTCGGCGTGCGGTGACGCACATGGCCTTCCGCAACCCCGCCAACAACTGGCAGGGAATCGACGGATACGGCCGCCGCACATTCGATCCCCTCATGGTCCGCTTCCTGACGGGAGCGACACCGCAGCAGCGCACCGCGATCGGCTTCCCGAGCGTGGACTCCGACTACTGGACGGCCGAGACACTCCTCGGCGTGGCCGAGCGGTACCCGGAGATGGACATGAGTCCGTACCGCACCGCTCCCAGTCCGGCATGATGCCGCGTCCCGGCCGCCCGACACACACAGCGCCGCCAAGCACCGCGCCCCTGCCGCCCCTAGAGAAAGACGGTCCACGATGAACGGCCGCCTCGCGCCTAAAACCACAGGCGACCCGGGCCAGCCGATCTTCCGATGCCGAGGACTCCGCCACGCCTTCGGCGACAAGGAGGTCCTGCGCGGCATCGACCTGGAGATCGAACCCGGCGAGTGCTTCGGTCTGCTGGGTCCGAACGGCGCCGGCAAGACCACACTGACCAGAATCGCCTCAGGCGTGCTGCGACTCCAGGCCGGCGAAATCCAGGTCCGCGGACGCACCATGACCCGGACCGAGCGCCAGTCCTGCAAAGAGCTCATCGGCGTCGTGCCGCAAGGCAACACCATCGACACCGGGCTCACCGTCGAGGCGCTGCTGACCGTACACGCGGGCTACTACCGCATCACAAGGTCCACGGCCCGGACGCGAGCGGTCGAACTACTCGCACGCGTGGGACTGGACACCCGCAACGCCGACCTCGCCGACCGGCTCTCCGGAGGCCAGCAGCGGCGCCTCCTCCTCGCCCGCGCCCTGGTCTCCGACCCCGCGTTCCTCATCATGGACGAACCCACCGCCGCGCTGGACCCCGGCTCACGCCTCCAGGTCTGGGACGTCATCCTGGGCGCCAAGGCCGACGGGCGCGGCATGCTGCTGACAACGCACTCCATGGAAGAGGCCGAGCGGCTGTGCGACCGCATCGGCCTGATCTTCGAAGGCCGGCTCGTCGCCTGCGGCACCCCGGCGAACCTCCTCAAGGAGCATCTCAGCCCATACGTCCTCGACGTCAACGGCGTGACGCCGCCGGACGACGGCGACTTCGTCGTCACGCCGGGCGGCTTCCGGTCCTTCCACGACAGCGAAGCGAGTCTGGACGCGGCGGTGGCGCGAGTCGCCACGGTGGGATCCGAAGTCTCCTACCAGCGGCGGCCGCCGACCCTGGAAGACCTGTTCCTGAAGCTGACCGGCAGTCAGCTCTGACCCGACGTCTGAGGGTGTCATGCAAATCGCTTACGCAAGCAGGCTGTACATACGGAACGTCGAGAACTTCCGTCGCTTCTGGTACGAGAGCGTCCTCCCACAGGTCTTCGAACCGATCCTCTACCTGGGGGCGATGGGCTGGGGTGTCGGCCAGATCGTCGACGACGGAAGCCTGAACGGTCAGTCGTACGTCGAGTTCATCGTGCCCGGCGTGGCGGCCGCGGCCGCGATGGGTGGCGCGGTATTCGAGTCCACCTACTTCGCCTTCTACAAGCTGCGCGGGTCCCGGATCTACGAGTCGATCCTTGCCACCCCGCTGGAGACCCGGGACATCGGTGCGGCCGAACTCGCCTGGGCCACCACCCGCGGCTTCATCCAAGGCCTCTTCGTGATCCTCGTGGCGGCTCTGACCGGCGTCGTCGACACCTGGCGGGCGGTGCTCTGGCTCCCCGTGATCGCCCTGGTGGCACTCCTGTTCTCGGGGCTCGGATTCGCCTGCGTCGCGCAGATCCGCCGAGGCGAGACACTCACGCTCATCCAGCGCTTCGTGGTCACACCCCTGTTCCTGTTCTCAGGCGTGTTCTTCCCCATCGCCAAAGTGTCGGACGCCGGCGCGGTGATTGCGAACATCTCGCCCGTCTACCATGCAGTTGAAGTGGAACGCGCCACAGCGCGCGGCGACTTCGATGCGGCGGCCGCCCTCCACCTAGGGGTGCTGACCGCGTTCGCGTGCGCGTGCTGCTACATCGGCCTGCGCCGATTCAGCAACGCCCTTATCGACGGCGACTGACCCCGGCTCCACGCGGCACCCACCCCACCCCAGCCTGAGAGGCACGATCACCATGCACGACCAGCCGACTTCGTTGCTCGAACGCTACCTCGGGCAGGAGCGCACGGGCGGCCTCGACCCCGCCGCGGTCGCCGTCATCGCTTCGCTGGACCACCTGCGGCAGGCCTCCCCGGTGATCGCCTCCGGAATCGCCCGCGAACTACAGAGCCAGCGCACGAACCTGAAGCTGATCGCGTCCGAGAACTACAGCTCGCTCAGCGTCCAGCTCGCGCAGGGGAACCTGCTGACCGACAAGTACGCGGAAGGCGTCCCGGGCCACCGTTTCTACGCCGGGTGCGACAACGTTGACGACATCGAAGCCGAAGCCGCCCGGCTCGCGTGCGAGTTGTTCGGCGCCGACCACGCGTATGTGCAGCCGCACTCCGGCGCGGACGCGAACCTCGTCGCGTTCCACGCCATCCTCCACCAGCGTGTGGAGCGCCCGTTCCTGGAGAAGGCGGGCGTGAGCGACGTCGCCAAGCTCGGCGACGACGACTGGGCGGAACTGCGCCGTCAACTCGGCAGCCAGCGCCTCCTCGGCCTCGACTACTACTCCGGCGGACACCTCACCCACGGCTATCGGCACAACGCCTCCGCCCGGCTCTTCGAGGCGCACTCGTACGCGGTGGACCCGGAGACCAAGAGGCTCGACATGGCCGAGGTCCGCGAGCGAGCGCACGCGGTGAAACCCCTGGTCCTGCTGGCCGGCTACAGCGCCTATAGCCGCCGGATCGACTTCGCGCAGATGCGCGCGATCGCCGACGAGGTCGGCGCCGTGTTCATGGTGGACATGGCCCACTTCGCCGGGCTGGTCGCCGGCAAGGCGTTCACCGGCGACCACGACCCGGTGCGGCACGCACACGTGGTCACCTCCACCACCCACAAGACTCTCCGCGGCCCCCGCGGAGGCCTCGTGCTCTGCACCCAGGAGTTCGCCGAGTCCGTCGACAAGGGCTGCCCCGCGGTCCTCGGCGGCCCGCTTCCTCACGCCATCGCGGCCAAGGCCGTCGCCTTCCAGGAAGCGCTGTCCGCCGATTTCGCCGACTATGCGGCGGCGGTCGTCCGCAACGCGCAGGCCCTCGCGTCCGCCCTCGTGGACCGCGGGGCCAGCGTCCTGACCGGCGGCACCGACAACCACCTCGTGTTGGTCGACGTCGCCGCGTCCTGGGGCCTGACCGGCCGTCAGGCGGAGTCGGCGCTGCGCGAATGCGGGATCACCCTCAACCGCAACTCGCTGCCGTTCGACGTCAACGGCCCCTGGTACACCAGCGGGCTCCGCCTCGGCACCCCGGCCCTGACCACCCTGGGTATGGGTCCCGCTGAGATGGCCGAGATCGCCGACATCCTCTGCACCGTCCTCGCGGCCGTACACCCGCGTCCGCTGCCCAGCGACCCCACCGCCACCAGCAAGGCCAAGTACGACCTTGCCGACGACACGGCGCAGGCCGCCCGCAAGCGAGTTTCGGAGCTTCTCGGCGCCTACCCGCTGTATCCGTCCCTGGATGCCGACCTCATCGCCGAAGTTGCGGTGGCCCGAGGCTGACAGAAGCCCAACGGGCCCGGTCGACGTGGCGGCGTCCGTCAAACCAGCCGTCCTTTGACCGAGTCCAAAGGGGCCCGCAGTCAGACCGGAGCCGCCCTGGCAAACCAGGGCGGCTCCGTATGTTCAGGCGATGGCCAAGCCGTTGGCCAGTGCGAGGGCATCCGTGGGCCGGGCGTCGGCGAGGTAGACGCCCATCTTGTCCTTGTCGTCGCCGACCGACGTTAAGAGAGCGGCGGTGTACTCGGCGGGGAAGTTCGCCTTGAGGTACGCGGTCCAATAGGAGACCAGCCCGTAGCCGAATCCCGAAAATCTTGGCAGATCCGCCAAGCGATCTAAGTCACAATCGCGACCGCCGAAGGTGGAGACCGCCGTGCCCTGGTGGTCCAGCTGTCCCATGCGCGCCTGGCGAGGAGTAGGCCCCGATGCTCGGGCAGCTCGGCGAGCGGCCCGGACCCCGGCGCGTCGAAGCCGCGGGCTAGGTTCCGCCCCGAATCAGAACAACCACCTGTATGGCATGGGGGCGGGGCGTGAGCGACGGCATCGTGTGGCTGGTGGACATCAGGAGCCGCATGTCCAGCGTGATCTTCGCGCGCGGGATCACCCCTCACGACCTCCAACGCGTCGCCACCGCGACCGAGGGCGGCCGAGAGGAAGCCCACGCGGCCCTCCTGAAGCCCGCGGCCGTCGACCTGGGCGACCACCTGTCCTACGTGCCCGACAAGACCAACGACCACGGTGCCGAACCCGGGGGCATCGACCAAACCTTCTTCGTCTACCTCGGCACGACCAAGGTGGACACCGTGCACGTCGACCTCGTCGTCCGCCGCAACATCACCGCAGTCCCCGAAACCGTCCGGCTCGAACCCCGACCGCTCCTGGACTGGCCCCTCGACTGGCCCATGGTCAAGCTCTACCCCTCGTGGACCACATCGCCGACAAGATCTGCGCCATCCACGAATGGCGAGAGACGACCCCATCAAACCGCTTCCGCGACCTGGCCGACGTCCTCCTCATCAGCCAACGCGAGTCCCTGGACGCCGCCGCGTGCCACCACGCACTCCACACCGAGGCCGCGCTGCGACGAGCGCGCCACCCTCGCGATCGAGTACGACACCGGGACCGAGCGCCTGGCCCGACTCGTGGACAAGATCGGCGCCTACGACACCCTGCTGGACGCCTGGAAGCGCGGCATGGACACATACGTGGCACAAGACCTGTTCGGCACCGAACACCCCGTCGTCCTCTTCGTGTTCACCTCGCCGCGCCGCGAGATCGAGGCCCGCGCCGCCCTGAACCGCACCCACACCACCGTCCCCATCGCCACCGGCGTCCGCCCACCCCACACCTCACCCGCACAACCCCTGTGGCTGCCCCTGGGCGCCCGACCCCCACGCCTGCGCCCGGCGCAGCTACACACGGCCGCGACGACACCGCCCACACCCACACCCGACACGGCGCCCGGCCGACCCCGACCCACCACGACCCCGACAACCGACGCCTGGCTCGAGGACGACCAGGACGAACCCTGGTAGACACCACACCCGCACAACCGCACCACATCCGCACACCGCGCCACCGGCACCCGCACGCCGCCGCTGCGCCGCGTGGTCGGTTGCCGTGCGGCGACGATCGGTGCCGTCGTCGGCGCGTGTACGTACGTGAACCGGACGAACCGTGCGGACAAGGGTGGATCAGCCATCAAAACCGGCTGAAAGGCGCGAACGATCCCGGACAAGGGGTTGTCGACCCACGGGTCGCCACCCCTTGTCCGGGATCGGCCCCACCCGCCGGCGAGTCGTATCCGCGCTGGTCACAGCCCTGGTCCAGACGGCGGACAAGGGGGTCGGCAGGCCGCGCGACGTCCCGTCCGGCCGCACCCCGGCAACCCCCACCCCCGCGGCGACACCCCGGACTGTGGTCACGCCTACCGCCGCGTGTCCACCACCGCCCGGGGCACCCACCCGAACCCGTGCCTGGCCGAACACCGGCCGGGCCCGTCGTGCATCAGGTCCCGCCTCGGGTCCCCGCTCAGGTCCCCGCTCGGGTCCCGCCTCAGGTCCCGCCTCGGGTCCCCGCTCAGGTCCCGTCGGGCGGGTGGAGCAATCGAGGAAAACGCCTGGTCACCCGCCCCGGACAAGGGCCGAAGAACAGCCGACTACTTCCACACAGGGGGGTGTCGCCGTATCCGCCCCTGCGCCCGGAGCCTCCGTGAACAGCCACCGGCCGGGCCCGGGGCGGGCGGGAAGGCGGCCGGCCCGGCCGTGGGCGAGGTTGCCTTTCCTGTTGCTTTTCGTATTGCTCTTCCTGTTGCTCTTCCTGTTGCTTTTCGGGTTGCTTTTCGTGTTGCTTTGGCATCGGACGCCGACCGATCGTTTTCCCTGGTCACGGCCCCGTCAGGTCTCGATCGGAGCGCTGACTACTTCCCTGGGGACCCCTCTCTCCGGTCGGAGGCCCCGCGTCGTGGAGTCCTCGCCACCGCCCGAGGTCCGGCCCAAGCACACCCGCCGGCGGCGTTGCGGCGGCCGGCCCCGGGTGATGTCGGCCGACGAGGCACCTCACGCCGGGGCCGAGATGTGAAAGCCGCGTGCGGCTGGCCCCGACCGACCGCCGGGGCTGGCCGCACGCGGAGGTTGTTACTCGGGTCGTTTCGATGGCGACGACCAGACCGGGAAAACGCCTGGCCACCCGGTCCGGACAAGGGCCGAAGAACAGCCGACTACTTCTCCAGGGGACCCTCGCCCGCGAAGGGAGGCCCGCAACAGGCACGTCCTCGCCCGTCCCGAGGCCCAGCCGGGTCACCGCTGCGCCGGCGGTGCGGCGGCGATGCCGAACCGGCCGGGGCCGGCTGTCCCCGCCACCTCGGCCGGCGGGCGGGCGGGGGAGTTCCCCGCTGCCGACCGGGCGGTGGCCGGCGGGAAGATCCTCTTCTCCTTGTCGGCGGCGCGGAGTACCGTTCCCGATCCTTGATCTTTGGGAGGTCCCATGTGGGTCATCCGCGAATGGACCAACGACGACGGCCACAACGTCAGGTCCGTCATGACACAAGAGATCGCCGCGCGATCCGACGAGGAACCCCGCGCGATGCACCGCCACCTCGAACCCCTCGCACAACGCCCGCCCGACCCCGCGATGGACCCGATCAACCGCGTCCTCAACGCCAACATCGACGCCTTCGTCCTGGAACGCCTCGAAGAACTCCACACCCCGGCCGACACGTCGGACTCAACGACCTCGTCCCCGGACTCCTGCGCCAGGACCCGGCCCCGCGGTTGATCGCGACGATGGACCGCCTGTTCGACCGGGAGATCGACGAACTCGCCGCCCGCATCCGCAGAGGCGAGGCGGGATGACCCGTCCACGTGGCGCCGGCCCTCCACCCCCCCGGCCAGCACCCGTGAGACGAACAACGGCTCCGACCACATGCGTGGTCGGAGCCGCTGCCTTGTTCCCGTCGCGGGGCACATCCCACCGACAGATGAACGTGTGGACCCCGCGAAGAGCACGTGACCCACAGTGACGCCAACCCCGCCCGGCGCGTGGGGACTTCACCCAATGCGAACGCGCCCGCTCGAAAGTGTCGTTGGCAACGAGAGTGTCAGCAGACTTGGCCACGAGATGTGTTAGCAGGGTCAGCGTTTGACGCGGCATCGGATGGCGAGGACGGCGAGGACCAGGAGGACGGGTTCGAGGAAGCGCGACGGAGCTCGCGCCTCGACTGCGGTGCTATCCGACGGTCTTGCGGACCCATTCGCGGCTGCGGCCAGCGTGGTGGGCGATGGTGACCTGGGGCATGTTCATGCGGGCGGCGCTGGTCACCACCCTGGCCAGCCGCTGCCTGGCGTTGGTGACGGCGAGCTGGGCGCTGGCGGCCTTGGCCTCGTGCTCTTTCTTCTCCGCTTCGAATCTGCGGATGTCCTCCGCGATTTCGGTGATGAGGTCGCCGGTGGCCTGCCACTGGCTGTCCAGTCCGATGGCGGAGGTGGCGGTGGGGACGCCCTGAGGGACGGCCTGGTCCCAGACGAAAACCTGGTACAGCGGCATGGCCTTGGTGCCGTCGTCATGCTCCAGGTACGCGCGGTAGGTCGTGTCCAGGACATCGGAGGCGACTTGCCGGGCGTCGAGCGACTCGGCGCCGGGTCGGAGGAATGCGGGGCCGGCGGTGCTGACCACTGGGGACGTGTGCCAAGTGGCGCCCTGGTCATCGCTGATCTGCACGGTGAAGCAGAACGTAGTCACGTGCGCGTATTCCAATCGCTCAGTTTGCTTTGATGCCAACTCTAGTGTGTCTGTTGGCATCTGCGCCAAGAATTGCGAACTTCCCTTCCGAGGGGTCCAGTCAAGGGGAGCCCAGAACGGGCCGGACAGTCACGGACCCATCGCGGACACCGTCGCTCCTGGTGTCGCGTACAGCCTCCGCATTTCACTGTTGTCAGACGTGAATTTGTCGGTCCGTTGGCCACAGGCAGATGTCAGTGATTTCAGCGTTTGACGCGGCTTCGGATGGCGAGGACGGCGAGGGCGAGGAGGACGGGTTCGAGGAAGCGGGACGTCATCTCGATGTAAGCCCCTGTGGTGGTCAGGTTCTGGCCGGAGGAGCGGAAGACTACGGAGTTCAGGACGACTCGGGTGGCTTTCTCCGCTCGTTTCCCGGTCAGTCTCGTGAGGGGTTGTCCGGTGAGGGCGGGATCGGGGTTGTCGAGGGTGAGTTGCATGTCTTGTCCGACGGCTGCCTGTTTGCCGGTGATTTGGGGCTTGGGGTCGGTGTTGGGCAGTCCCCAGAGCATCATCGCGAGGATGGTGGTGGTCATCGCGAGGCCGAGCCAGGTGAGGGCGCGGGAGGCGCGGAGGCCGTAGCCGGACAGGGCCCAGTAGGCGGTGAGGAGTCCGCGTTCGGCGCGGGTGGTGTCGTGGCGGTCATGGCGGCGCATCTCCATTTCGGCGTAGTAGAAGTCGGCTGCGCCGGGTTCGTTCTTTCCATCCTCGAAGGCTTTGCGCAAGGCTCGGTACACCGGGGCGAGGTCGTCGGGGCCCGGGGTTAGCGCCGGGTCGGGGTGGTGGGGGCCAGGTGTCCAGTCGCGGTCCGTGAGGGCGGTCGGATGGACGTGTGGAGTCTGGGCTGCGCGCCAGTGGTGTTCCTCGGCCAGGACCCGGCGCCGGGTCCACCGCAGGGGGAGTACACCCTGTCGATGGATGCCGGCGGGCGTGTTCCGGAAGATCGTGCGTCCCTCGAGGCGGAGCTGGTCAAGGTGGAACGCCCCGGTAAATACACACTCGGACAGGTCGATGTCGGTCAGGACCAGGTGCGCGGCGTCGACGCCGCGCAGCGACGCGACGCGGACGCCCGGGGTGGTGCCCGGCAGTGCGCTCTCGTCCACGACATCCGGGCCCCATGGGAAGACGGTGGGGTGGGCGGTGACGGCGATGGGTTGAGTGACGACGACCTCGGTCAGGTCGAGGTCGGCGTGGCGCAGGCGCAGGATCGCGGTCGCGTCCCACCGGGTGCGCTCGCAACGTACGCGTGTGGCAGCGGCCTCGATTACCACCGGCACGCCGAACACCGCCTGGGACAGCCCGAGTTCCCCGACGCACACGAAGGGCCCCAACATCGCTGCGGAGTGGAATCTCACGCCGTCGAACCCGGCATCGGCGGAGAAAGTCGCGTTGTCGAACCGGGCGTCGGCGGAGAACGTCGCGTTGTCGAACCCGGTGTGGGCGCAGAACGTCGCGTTGTCGAACCAGGCGTCGGCGGAGAACGTCGCGTTGTTGAACTGAGCGGTCGCGGAGAACGTCGCCAAGCTGAACCAGGCGTCGGCGGAGAAAGTCGCCTTGTCGAACCGTGTGTCGGCGAAGAACGCCACCCGGCCGAACCGTGTGTCGGCGGAGAACGTAGCGCGGCTGAAACCGGCGTCGGCGGAGAACGTCGCGCCGTGGAACCGGGCGGTCGAGGAGAACGTCGCGTTGTCGAACCAGGCGTCGGCAAAGAACGTCGCTCCGCCGAACTCGGCGTGGGCGGAGAACGTAGTGCTGTGGAACCCGGTGAAGCCGGAGAACGTCGCCCGGTCGAACCGTGTGTCGGCGGAGAACGTAGCGCGGTTGAAACCGGCGTCGGCGGAGAACGTCGCCCGGCCGAACCGTGTGTCGGCGGAGAACGTAGCGCGGTTGAAGTCGGCGGCGGCGGAGAACGTCACGTTGTCGAACGTGGCTTCGGCGGAGAACGTCGCGCCATGGAACCGCGCGATACCGAAATGAGGGTGGGCGGTGGCGGGGTCTCGGAGGGCGTCGAGAAGAGCGGGCAGGAGGGTGCCGTCGAATGTGGTGCCGCGGTGGTCGACGTCGTCGCCGGAGCTCAGGCTCGCGAGGTACGTGATGCGGTCGGCGGGGTCGAGGTGGGCGAGGCAGCGTGTGTGCCCAGTGACCTGGATGCCTTGGCAGCCGACTGGATCGGTCGGGCTCGCGCCCTCTGCGCAGTGCAGCCACGACGGGGGTGTGTATGAGGGTGAGGGTGCCGGAGGCGACGTCATGCCCTCGGGACGCCCCGATGCAAGCCCACGGTTGCCCGGCACCTTCCGAATTCACTGACGCTTCGGCGACCAACTCTAGCGTTGGTTAGCCAATTCCGCTGACAGTATCCAACAACAGATTGAGCGAAACTGCCGCCCGGCCCCGGATCCGACTCTCACACCTGGCCGAGGCGCGCGGAGTTCCTTCCGACGGGAACGCCGCGCGTTCGGTCGCATGTGACACCGAACCCGACATCCGCCCGTTCTCACGTCCAGCGCATGTCGAGTGTGTCCAACGCCGCGATCCGCTCTGCGGGGAGTTTCGGTCGTCGGTTCCTGGTGGTGGTGATCCACACCCCCAACCTCACGTCCTCGCGCCATCCGTCGAATGCGGTGACGGTTTCGACGTGTCCGCGGGGGACTTCGAGGTGTCCGATCCGTTCCCGGTAGGCGGTTGCCGCGCTGAGCGCGATTTCGAACGCCTGCTCGCGACTCCGCCTCGGTTTCGGGCCGCTCGGCTCCGCGGCCTCTTCGGCCGCCGGCCCCGCCGCGACGGTGGTCTCTGCCGCCCGGGGCGGCGTCAGCCCCAACGCCTCCAGCGCCGCCCGCTGTTGCTCATTGAGCTTGTCCCAGCCGGCTTTTTGCCTGGCGACCCATCGTCCGATGGCCTCGCCGCGGTGGACGGCGTCGAGGGCGACGTCGTCGAGCCGGGCCCGGTCGCCGCGCGCGGCCAGGTACTCGCTGGCGTAGGTGAGGCGTCGTTGCCAGGACACGGGCCAGTGCGGCGGGTTCCACGGTTCGCCCTCGACGAGCGCGTCGAGGGCCTGGGTCCGTGCGGTGTCGAGGCCGGTCTTGCGGTCCTGGGTCCGTTTGGTCTCCAGCCACTTGCCGATGGGGAAGCCCTCGATCACCGCGTCGCCGGGGGCGGCGAGGGTGGCGTGTTCGCGGGCGTATTGGCGCGCTATGGCCAGCCCGTCCTCCCATGCCTGGTCGAGGAGGGACCACACCATTCCCAACTCGTTCAGTTTCTGGATCTGCTTGGTGTTCAAGCGCCCTGCGGTATTCCCTGCGCTGTTCGGAAATCCAGCCGCCGAGCGGAAACTTCACGCCGTGGTGGTCGACGTCGACGCCGTCGAGCGGGACGCGCAGGTCGGGATGCGCGCGGCGGTAGCGCTCGGCCGCCCGCAGCCCGCGCAGCCAGTTTCGCGACTGCGGATCGACCACGCGCATCTCGACAAAGCGGGCGATCTCGACGGGGTCACGGCGGCTGGAGAACCGCAGGATCGGCCGCCACTCCTCCCGCTCGTCCTCGCCGTCCCGGTCGTCGTCGGCACCGCCGGCGGCGTCGTCCTGGTCCGGCTCGTCGGGGCCGCGTTCGCTCTGGGGTGTGCCGTTGACCTGGGGCACGGCCAGGATGTCGACGATGTCCGCGTCGTGGGCCCGCAGCGCCTGAAGCACGCGCTGGAGCGGTCGCCAGCTCGGCGACACGAGCATGTCGTCCCGGTGCTCACCGGCCTGCAAGAAGATCGGGACCACGATCGTGGCGATCTTGTCCCCGCGCACGGACGGCCGGACCGCGCGCCCGACGGCCTGGACGATTTCGACGATGCTGCCTTTGGGGTCCAGGATCGCGACGGTGTCGATTTCGGGCACGTCCACGCCCTCGCCCAGGACGCGGCAATTCGAGACGAAGGATCGGTCGACGACGACGCCGTTCGTGTCGACGCCGGCGCCGAAACGGCCCAGGACGTGCCGCCGATGTCCGGGGTCGTGCTCGCCGGAGAGCCAGTCGGCGGACATGGTCCAGGCGTAGGTGTCCAGGTCGTTCGCGCGCAGCCTCTTCAGGGCCTTGGGCAGCCCCTTTGCGAAGGCTTCGGCCTCGATGGTGCGGAAATGAAAACTGAGGATCCGGCGCAGGTCGTGCTCGGCTGCGGTCTTGAGCAGCGCGGTCTGCAACGCGGCCAGCCGCTTGCCCCGGTATGCCTCTTTGGCCTCGGGCTGGGCGGTGTGCTTGTTCAGCTTGCTGCCGCTCTGGGCGGCGGCGGCCTGGACCTCCTCGTCGCGGATCTCGACGACGAAGATCCTGAAGGGTGCTACCAGTCCCCTGGTCACTGCCGTCCCGAGGGGGAGGTTGAACGCCACCCTGCCGTACAAACGATGATCATCCATGGACGCGGCCAGCCCGGCCGGGAGCGGCTGGTACGCGTCCCGGGCGTGCTCGTCCTCCTCGAGCTCGTCGGCGAGCTCCAGGTCCGCCTCGTCCCACGCGTCGTCCTCGTCCTCGTCGTCCGAGGGGTCCAGCTCGGGGACGGGCGGCTCGGCGGCGAGTGCGGCGTACGCGCTGGTCATCGACGGCTCCCAGATTCGTGGCGTTGCCGTCAGGTACAGGCGTCGCGCCGCGGGGAGGCGTCGGTTGTCGTGGATCGCCGCCCAGGATTTCCCCAGCGCACCGGATGTGCGGTGCGCCTCGTCGACGACCACGAGCGAAAACGGGCTCGGGGGCTCCAGGCCGTAGACGCCCTCCTGAGCCTCCAGCAGGACCCCGAGCGACGCGTAGGTGCCGAACACGGTGACGTGCCGCTGACGGCCTGTCCAGAGGGCGTACTGAGGCGGGCTGGTGGTGGTCCGGACCCCCGCCGCGTCCAGCGTCGGGTCGCCTCGGAGGGAGCATACGGCGACCATCGGCCCTGTGCGGCCTGCGCGTCGCCAGGCGGTCACGGTCTGGGTCAGGAGGTCGAGGGTGGGGACGAGGACCAGGACGCGGCCGCGGGGTGCGAGGCGGGCGGTTGTGGCGGCGGCGATGACGGTTTTTCCGGTGCCGGTGGCGGCGATGATTTGTGTGCGGAGTCCGCCCCAGGGTCCGGTGCCGGCGCGGAGCTCGGCGAGGGCGTCGTCCTCCGGGGGCGCGGCGAGTTCGAGGACGCCGCCCTGGACGGCTTCTTTCTGGTGTTCGCGGAGTTTGATTCCGGCTTTGGTTCGCGCCGTGTTTCCCATGGTGGGGTGTCCTTTCCCGAGTTCATAAACCGGTGTGGTGTTCGGTGTTTACCGATATGGATTTCACGTGTTTTCCGTCGGATTCCCGGTTTCTTTATGCGAGTTCGGGTGGCGACCGGGGTTGTGTCGGTCGGGTGTGGTGTGGGTGTGTGGTTGGGTGTCGGGTCGGGGCGCGGGGGGGTGTCGTGTCGTTGGGGTCGAGGTGTGCTCCGGGCCCTGCCCGGCACCTGCCGGGCAGGGCCCGACGGTGGTGTTCCGTAGGGGCGTTGTGGCTGTTCAGGGCCCCTGTATGCATCTTCGGTGCACCCTTCGTGCAGCCTGGTTCGTTGGGCTCCCGGGCGGGCCGCCGGCCCGGTTTCGGTGGCCGGTTCGGCGTCGGTGGGGCTCGTGATTTTCGCCCCGTGTCCGATGGGTTGTTGTCTAAGGTATCGGATGGCGTCGGAGTGGGTTGGTGTGTCATTATGGAGTATGGCAGTCATCGGGGGAGCGGGTGGGCGGAACGTACTTCTGACGGCTAGTCAGGTTTCTCTGACGGCACGTCAGATATTTGTGACGGATCGTCAGATTCGTTGCCCGGCCACGCCTCAGCCCTCCACTTCGCACCGCAACCCCTGTTCAGCGGCCTACAGTCCGGCTTGCTGCCGGCGGTTTCGGACTCCCGCGCAGCGGGTGTCCTGGGCTCGGCGCGCAGCGTCGAGCCTGCCTTCCATCTGTTCGGCGCGCAGCGTCGGACAGGGTTTTGACGGCCGCGCAGCGGCTGTCCCTCCAGCCGGCGCAGCGCGCCGGCTTGTCGCTCGTTCGCCGCGCGAGCGGCTCTTCACACTGCCGCGCAACGGCATCGTGGGCATCATCGGTCCGAACGGCG